>CAIXME010000261.1 GCA_903920425.1 uncultured Pirellula sp.
CACCCACCAACGCTATTAAAGGGTAACTCCAATCGCCTCTCGAATCTAGGGGCGACCTACGGCGGGGCAATGATATGAATGAGGAGTCGCAGGAAAGCTGGCAACTATCGGAACATGGCGGGCAAAACCGGCTCGGGTGGTAACGCCATTTGTAGGTGATGCCCCAGCGAAACCAGGATCGACTCCGAAAAATACTTTGCCGTCAGCTTGATAGTCCTCGGTGCCATAGGTATCGCGGTATCTTCCTCCCCTTCCTTCTTTTCCCGTCGCAATTCCTGTGTGCCACAACGCACCACCATGCTTGGATGCCCCGTCAAATTGGTGCGCAGCAAGTCGTCGCTCCCCAAAACGACGTCCACTTCGCGAAGCACTTTCTCGGTCTCCTGAATGAGTAGCGTTCGGGCTCGCATGCTTTGAACATAGTGGATGCCCCGAACGAATTGCGATTTGCGAAAAGAAGGCCCCCACAAACCAAAGTCCTCTTCCGACTGCGAGGTACGGAACAACGAGTCGAACATCGACGCGGATTCTACATCGAGTCCGACCATCAAGGCTTCCTGAGGTATCGTAGTTGGGTAGGCCAATGTCACCAACTTGGCACCATCCGCTTTCAACTGTTCTAAGACGATCTTCTCGCTCTCGGAAAGCTGCCCCTCGACAATTCCGATCTTGAGACCTTGGACCGAAAAATCTTTCAATGGGGCAAAAGGACGATCCACTGCCGTCGGATCCTTGCCATCAAAGCCATGTATCGCGCTCAATACAATCCCACAGTCGATCGCATGTCTTGCGATCGGTCCGATTTTGTCCATGCTCCAAGCCAACGGCATGCAACCATAACGGCTGACGCGACCAAAGCTGGGACGCAATCCCATAACGCGACAACGCCGAGTGGGTGAAACGATGCTTCCCAGTGTCTCGCTACCAAGAGCGAAGGTACACAATCCAGCTCCAACCGCCGATGAACTTCCGGCCGATGAGCCAGAACTCCCTTGCTCAACGTTCCATGGATTCTTGGTTGTCCCGTCGTACCATACGTCGCCCCAAGCGTATGTACCAACCGACAGTTTCCCAAGCAGCACCGCACCCGCTTGATCGAGTCGGTCTACTACCGTGGCCATGTTCGGACGCACTTGATCGCGATAAGGTTTACCTCCCCAAGTGGTTTTGAATGGTGGAATAGCGATGATATCTTTCGCCCCCCACGGGATACCATGCAACAACCCACGATCGAGCCCTTGCCCCAGTTCCGTATCTGCCTTGGCAGCTTGTTGCAAAGCGCGTTCTTCGGTCAAATTGACGACGCAGCGCAGAACTGGATCGTGCTTTTTGAGGCGGGCTAAGTACAACTCAGTCAGCCGTTTGCTCGTAATTTTACCTGACCGGATTCCTTCTGCTTGTTCGAGGACACCTGCAGCGGCGATGGAGCTTTCGTCGTTCCAGTCCACGCGATTGGAAACATGAGATTCCATGGTCCCGATCGCAGCTCGATTCCACAATGGCACGGAGCGATTGGGGGCAACCGCGCTGGAGCTGTTACCAGGTTCTTCGGACGCGGGAATGTTCTCTGCAAAGAAGTAGGGAGTGAAGACAGATGCAGGCCCCACATCCGCATCCAACGCGCACTCGCGAAGCTTGCGTTCGTTTTCTTGTTGGGCTTTCAATTCCTTGAGCAGCGCTTTGATTTCGTCTTCTGTCAATTCTAGGTCCGCGATCCACTGTGCTTCGCGAATCATCGCTTCAGTGATTTCACCAGTCGTAACAGCCTTATGCGCCAAAGCGCGTTGAAAGGTGACCGATCCGATGCCGATGGCTGAAACGCGAACCAACCACGACCGTCGGTTGAAGCTGTGACTGTGACTCATAAGATGATTCCCAAGGATGGATTGCGATAGGGTGCGATGGTGAAAGGATCGGCAACGGGTTGTTTCGCTGCGTGATCCTAGACGGTGGGCCTACAGAATCATGCCGTTGGAGAGAAAAGGCAATAAAAAAAGGCTTGTCGTTTTGCGACAAGCCTTTTTTAATCGATCGACTACCGGTTACCAAGGACCCCGAAC
>CAIXME010000262.1 GCA_903920425.1 uncultured Pirellula sp.
TGCGAAGGTGGCGTCGACGCTTGCCCGATCGATTTTGTCCGGCAGCAGCTGGCATTGTTTCCTCTATGGTCCCTCTCCGATGACGGAAAGTGGATCCGACGAAAGATACAATTTCACAACTTTCTAGAGGGAGTAGATTGCATTGACCAAATCGCTGTTTTGGCCGAGTCGGAAGCGCATCACCCGGATCTGCATTTGACAGGTTACCGCAACTTGGAAATCGCAATTTCGACTCACGCCATCGACGGTCTCAGCGAGAACGATTTTATACTCGCTTCTAAAATCGATGCACTCATCGCTCATGACTTTCCCAATGCGAAAGTCGCCAAGTCTGGAGCTCAAAGTTAATGGAGTCGACGCTCCCAGCCCAACAACTGATCGTTTGCTCGCAGATCCAACTCTCATTTACCGTGGGACGAAAGTCGCAAACGGTCCTCGATCAGTTGGACCTGTCCGTAAACTCCGGGCAAATTGTTTCATTGCTGGGACCAAGCGGCTGCGGCAAAAGCACATTGCTCAAGGTTATCGCGGGCTTGGTGGACCCTCAATCCGGCAGCACCGCTATCGGTGACCAACTGGTTTCGCAACGCATGCAACGAACAACGCGTGACCGGATGGCCTTCGTTTTTCAAGAACCTGCGTTGCTCCCATGGCGCACCGTCTGGAGCAACGTAATGCTCCCCAACGAACTTCGTGGCAAAGCGAACCAGGGCGAAACGATCGATAGGGCTAAACACTTCTTGAACTTGGTCGGCTTGCAACAGTCCGACTGGAAAAAACTCCCATCGCAGTTGTCCGGCGGTATGAAAATGCGAGCCTCCATAGCGAGGGCCATGTCAACCAAGCCCTCGATCCTATTGCTCGATGAACCCTTTGCAGCCCTCGATGACATGCTGCGGTCCAAGCTGAACGATTTGCTGTTGACGATCTCCGCTGAAGAAAAATGCACCATGCTCTTTGTTACGCACAACATCGGCGAAGCCATTTACCTCAGTCACGAAATTGCGATCATGAGCAGAGGCAAAATCGCCCAAATGATCTCTGTACCGTTCCCCTTCCCACGGGTCGCAACACTTCGCAGCACAAGTGAATTCGCTGCGTTTTATGGTCATGTTTCCGGGGCTCTCAACGAAAGTCACGCATGAGTTCCCTCACTCGTACAATGCTACCTTGGATCGTACCATTCGCGTTATCCCTCGCGATCGCTGTCATTTGGCATGCGATCGTTACTTGGTTCGCTATTCCAGCCATTGTCCTGCCGAGCCCCATCGCGGTCCTCAATGCCTTGTGGCAGGAAAGGCTGATCCTGCTGCATGCCAGCTGGGTTACGCTCAAGGCCTCCGCGACAGGATTGTTATGCAGCGCAGTGATCGGCAGCCTCATCGCTGTCGTGTTTAGCCAGTCTGCCTCGTTGCGCATGGCGTTGTACCCCTACGTCATCTTCTTGCAAACGGTACCCATCGTAGCGATCGCCCCTCTGCTGATTATCTGGTCCGGCAACAACTTCCGCACCATCGTGTTAGTATCAACAATCATCAGTATTTTCCCCGTAATCTCCAACGTAACCAGCGGATTGCTATCCGTGAATGAGAATTTGCGTGACCTGTTTCGCATGCAGTCCGCGACGCGTTGGCAATTGCTGACCAAGCTACGAATCCCAGCTGCTGTCTCACAACTTGTTCTAGGTCTACGCGTAAGCTCCGGACTTTCCGTCATCGGAGCGATCGTGGCTGAGTTCTTTGTCGGTACAAGCGGCGATTACGATGGATTGGGTACCATCATGACGGCACGTCAAGCGAACTTTAAGACCGCAGAATTGATGGCGGCCTTGATCGCATGCACCGCGCTCGGACTTATTCTTTTCGCCACAGTCAACTTGCTCGACGCAACGCTTTTGCGTCGATGGACACGAGCCAATGGATTCGAGTCGGACAAGTAATCGTAACTTCGCTGACAACAGATGATCACATGCACTCTGCGCTACAGATCAGGTCTCGGATCTAACCACAGAGACATTAAGACACAGAGAGAAGCAGGGCTCAATAGAAAAATCCCAAAAGCTCTGTGCCTTTGTGTCTCTGTGTGAACCAGTCGATCCCTGAACGCATGAACAGCCCCTATACCTCACACAGAGCCGCAGAGACACAGAGAGCAGCAGGACTCAATAACAGAATCCAAAAGCTCTGTGCCTTTGTGTCTCTGTGTGAACCAGTCGATCCCTGAACGCATGAACAGCCCCTATACCCCACACAGAGCCGCAGAGACACAGAGAGCAGCAGGGCTCAATAGAAGAATCCCAAAAGCTCTGTGTCTTTGTGTCTCTGTGTGAACCAATCGATCCCTGAAACCTTTCTCAGGGACCGAAGGTCTAAATCACCCAAGGCTAGTTCGCAGACGCGACCGCCGGTTCGTTCGTCGCTGGCAACTCCGGTGCACCGGGGCGCTGCATCGAGTAAATAACGATTTGTTCCGCGGCCTTATTCGCTGCAGGGTATTCGCTTCTGGCTTTGTTCCTGCCCACATCCCCGGCATTATCGTCCGGTTTGTATTTCAAGTTCTCAGCCCGGTGGAAGTCTGCCTTTTTCTGATCTCCCAGTCGATTGTAGATATCAGACAATTGAGCATGTGCGGTCACGTTTTCCGAGTCCGTCTTCAGCACAATCTCAAACTCTTCTTGAGCCCTCGTCAGATAGGAAACGTAGACTTCATTGTCCCCTTGCAACTGAGCCTGTGCGGCCAAGTCAAAATAGGTGCTTCCCAACATATTGCGAACGATGTAGTCTCGCGAAAAATCAAAGCCTCGATCGCGTCGCTCTTGGTTATTGTCGTACAACACCGACCGAAAATTGCTGGCGGCCGCCTCCAGTTGACCTTGCTGTCGAGCGACATCACCGGCCAACCATGCCAAGGTCCATTGTGGCGGAGGTGGATCCATTTTGGCAGCACGCGCGAGGGATTCCGTTGCGCCAACATAGTCCCCTTCCGCTGCTTGCACACGTCCGAGATTGGTCGGACCGTCAAAGCGATTCAAAGCTTCTACTTGCTTGAAGGCTTCGGTCGCTTGTCTTAGCTGGGCATTACCGGTCAGCAGAAGTCCGATTCCGTAATCGTTCCAACGCTGCCACGTTTCCTTGATAGGTTCTTTCCCCTTGTCCTGGGAGGTAGCAACCTGACCGTCGAGGCTACGCACCGGAAACACCACGCGATCTTCCGCGATTACCGTAATCGGCAAATCGTTGACTCCCGCTCCACGGTTATGGTAGTCGCGATCGCCATCTTTAAAGGAACTGTCCATGAATTCAATGTAGCCACGATCGAACTTGCGATAGTTCAGCTTGATCGAGACTTCGATTGGCTCGGTAACATCGCGTGGGACATCCAGTCGATAGTGTACCGTTTGCCCTGCTCCAGGCGCCAATTGGTGATCGTAGAGCGCCGTGAAAATGTCTTGTGCATTTCTACGCGAGATACGCTTTCCATTTTTGTCGATGACAAAGTTGTTCACAAAATGCGACCACTCATCGACCTTGCCATCCGGTGTTCGACCGCCGCTGATTCCGATCAGTTTATCACCTGATTTGGCGCGAATTTCCAACCATAGTTCATTGGAATCGACAGTCCCCTGCGTCAAGTGGTGACCAAGCTTGAGCGTTCGAATGACCGTTTCCAGCAAGTAGTCTTCGCCTGCAACAAGCTCCGGCATTTCAGGCCGAAGTGGCGCAATCAACTCACCATCCAGCGTACCACCCTTGCGTACCCCGAAGATGTCGACTCGTGCACAGCCGACGAGGATCGAACGAGCCTGTTCAATGGCTTCTTTATCATTTCGCCAATAGGGTAAAGCGGTATCTGCCCCGGGGAAGAAGTGGTTATGAACAACGCGTTTACCCGTTTCCGGATGAGGCTTGGCCGCAAAGTCTTCGGACTCCTTAAACGGCATATGGCATCGATTGCAGTTTTCTTCTGCCTTGGGAGGAAAATAAAAACTTCTAGCACCGTGGCCTGCACCGCTGAGAACGAACGAGTCGTAGTGGTTTTGCCCTCTTAGCCATTCTTTGTAATGAGTGAGCTTTCCAGGCAAATGCACTTTATGGCATGTGCTACAGAACTCTTCACTCTTCAGATCGGGCTTGAGCATTTCCGTCTTGTGGAACGCTGGCTTGGCTTTGATCAGCAATTGATTGATCTGCTGCAGCACCGGATTGTCGCTGTAAGCAAACGGATAATGCTGAGGTTCTTCGATAACATAGTCACCGTTGCCACGATTGGACTGAACCTCCGTAATCGCATGGCAGGCGGAACAAGTGATACCCGCTTGGCTCGTAGGATCGTTCACGTCATCGTAGTGTGGATTGTCAAATGCGCCTGAAAAGAAAGGTACCGGGTCATGACACCCCGCACAGAAACGTGCCGCGTGCACGTTGCCATCCCGTTCCATGGAGACTTTGCGCGTTTCGCGAACGGCATACAGATACGCTGGATTGTTGAACGAACTGAAATGGTGCGCACTGTGGAACCAATCGTCGTAAACGTCCGAATGGCACGTCTTACAATACTCATCGTTCATCAACGCACGCTGCGGAATGAAGTTCCCATCCCGAGTGCTCGCTAACGAGTTTTCAAAGTACCTCGCTCCGTCTGTCGGCGCAACTCGGTTCCATTTGCGAGGATCCTGCGTCTGCGCGATCAACATGAGGCAGACAGCAATGCCCGTCACGAAACCAACGCGTCTCGCTATGTACCATCGAATCTTGGTACCCACCAAACGGTGCAGCCAATACAACCACATTGCCGCGAACGGAGCAATCACGTGCAACCAATAAGTAACCCGCTTGCCCGTTTCATTCTTCATGAACGTAAACTGCCCGATTTTCATCAGGAGCAAACCGCTCACCAAAACCGCAATCCCCATCGCCAGCAATGCGTACCCAATTCGAATCGCCCGAAAGTTCCTACGCTTGTACGACGCGCGCCAGTGATAGAAGCCGAACGCCAAAAACGGAACAATGAACAAGAACCCCAAACCGAGATGGACGAGGAACATGTACTGGTAGAACAAGTCCTGAAAGGAACGCTGAAACATCCACTCCAGCCACGTGATCCCGGACAAGTACAAACCGTTAGCGAGGAGCAACGAGAATAAGCCGAGCACCACGTACAAAATGACTCGAGTTCGAGCCGTCACTACCAACTTTGGCTTAACCGGGGCGGCCGCCA
Source organism: uncultured Pirellula sp. (assembly GCA_903920425.1). Classification (GTDB taxonomy): domain Bacteria; phylum Planctomycetota; class Planctomycetia; order Pirellulales; family Pirellulaceae; genus JBKCUI01. The sequence continues at coordinate 5,218 of CAIXME010000262.1, forward strand.
TCAATTCAGCGTACTTGGACGCGACAGGGCCGGCTTTGGAACTGTTGCTTGGCCCATCCGGCACGGGGGAGCCAGCAGGATTGGAATTAGGTGTATTGGACATGAAATGGAGATCCAAAGGACAAACAGAATTCAGGTGGTGGGAAGATAGTGGTGGCTCAACCGAGATAGCTTTTTATCTGTCGGATGAACCGCACAACTGGAATGTTTCTCAGTCTGGCAGGAAAGCTGCTGACGATGCCTACCGTATGGCCAACCCTAGCTTAGCAAATTGGGCAGATACCGACGGTTGCAAAGGGTGACCAAAAACGGGCCTCGCCTGCATTGGTCGCATCGTCATCAAGAGAATGATCGTGCTTTCGGCGGATGCTCGACAAAAAACAAATGACCTGGATCTCGATCTCCAAGTACTTCCCAACCCTCGAACGCCTCCGATTCGTCAAATCGACACGGCATATTCCGTTCGTCGGCGGGACATGGGACGGTCAGTCCGCGAACGGTGCTGAATACGGTTGGTTCCGAATGGAAGCCTTTGTTCGCTTTGCAGCCAGGACCGTTACAACTCTTATTTGGAATCGACGTAGTCCATGTCAGTTCTCCGCCCACGTATTCAACTCGCATACTGAGCTGAAGCAGTTTGCTCGTCGAGGAAGTTGGGGAATTCACCAAGATCGTGTGCTCCCCACCGCATCCCGCGTTGACCTGCCCCTCCAACAAGAAACAGCCCGCAAAGACGGAAAAGACCACACAAAACGCAACTCGAGACGTATAGAATGATTTAGCGACGACGCTGCCGACACCAACAGCGGTTTCGCGTGCTCTCTTAATTTGGAACACAGAGTTTAGCATTCTATCCTTGTTCGCCAGTCTGCCCGAAAGCAGGGCAATTTAGCAACCATTTTCACGTTGAACAAAAGATCTGTCAAAAGCCGACAAGTCCGACCTTTCACTATACCGCTGATTCTACGGGCAATCAACACAACGTCGAAAGCAATTTCTGCCGGTTTGGGAATCGTTAACAAAATTGTTTAAAAAATGTTGCCCGGACCGCTAAAAGACCAATCGAAAACGGTGACCACCGAGCCAGCCTCGGACTCTCCTCGTTCGTCCGTCTGGAGCCGAATTCGCAACCGTTTTGCGCGGCAGCCAGCCCCTACGCCTTCTACGATAAACACCAAATCAAACAACCCCTGGATCGCTGGTCTTTGCAGTTTCGCAATCCACGTTGCTCTGTTGCTGGGCCTTGCGATTTGGACCGTTTCTGGATTCAAAGGGAATGGAGGCATCTCGCTTAAAGACCAAAGCGGCGAGCCCTCTGTTGTGGATTCGGTTGAAACGCTAGAGATGGATTCAGGCAAATCGGACGGAGAAGAATCGATCGCCTCCATCGATATGACCTCCATCTCCCCCGCCATCCTGGAAAGCAACGCGCAACCCAGCATGGAGCTGGAGACGCCCTCAACCGTAGCCATCGAAAGTCCAACTGCGTCTCTCGTTCAAAACGCTGGAGTCGGCAAAGTGGGTGGTGCGTTCGTTGTCGCTTCTACCGAAGGCCGCAAAAAGCAAAACCGTGGCACCGTTGGAACGCGCAATGGAGCAACACCGGCTAGCGAAGCAGCTGTCGAAGCGGCCCTCGCGTATCTGGCGAGGCATCAACGCAATAACGGTTCGTGGTCCACGAGATTCGACTTTCCGCCATGCCAAGACGAATGCGACCACGGCGGTGTAGAAAAGGACCCTCACGAAATTGCAGCTACAGGGTTAGCCCTCCTTTGCTTTCTGGGAGCAGGCAACACTATGCAGGACGGGGAGTACCAAGAACAAGTTAATCGAGGGGTCTATTTCCTCATTCAAAACCTAAAAATCCGCTACGGTCGAGGCCAATGGCTGACGGAAGTTGCTGCGGCTGAAATGTACGAACATGGGATCGCTACGCTGGCTCTTTGCGAAGCGCTCCAGATGACCGGTGACGCGTCTATAAAAGAGTACTGCCAAGCCGCCATCAACCACATTATCTATTCGCAACATCCCGATGGAGGCTGGGATTACCACCCTCAAGGCCCCGGCGACCTATCGATCGTGGGCTGGCAAGTCATGGCTCTCAAGAGCGCCTATGGCGCCAACTTGGAAGTGCCCCCAGATACGATTCGATCGATCGATGTTTTCCTCAAACGTCACGTGCGAAAAGAATTCATGTTCGTTTACCGAAACGGATTGAATCCTACCGATAGCATGACCGCCATCGGTACGCTCATGAAACTCTTTCGCGGCGCTTCGAAAACCGACCCGACCATCATCAAGGCGATGGAGTATCTGGCAAATGTGGGCCCTAGCAACAAGGATGTCTACTACAACTACTACGCTTCGCAGGCGCTCTTTCATTTTGGTGGCAAGCCATGGACTGTCTGGAACCCACAGTTGAGGGAATTCCTGATCCGCACTCAAGAACAGAACGGTCATATGGCCGGTAGCTGGTTCTTTTCTGGCGACATGTCGAATGAACAAGCGGGCAGGCTGTACGTTACCGCCATGGCGTGCCTAAGCTTAGAAGTCTACTATCGCTATATGCCAGTTTACGAAGCGACTCAAGACGAATTCAAGTTCTGACATTGGTTGCGCTGCGTAACAACCAATCCATGTTTTACTCAGGTAATGGGTGAAGCAAATGGATCAGGTGCGCAGTTTGCGCTGTATCGAGTCGGTCACCCGATCTGCAGCTACCGAAATAGCGAGCGCTCCCAATGAGCCCGCTGGCCCGCCAACCACAAAACCACCCACCGCGGTCGCCGCATGACCAACCGAACGGCTCGATCGTTCCGCAACCTGATGGGAAACGCTAAATTTCCGAGCCGCTGCGTAGACGCTGCACCGTGCTGTCTCACCAAGCACGGTTGGAACCAATGCACCCACGGACAGTAAAGCTTTCGAGTGGGAGAGCAATGTTATCGATTTGGCAACCACATGGCGACTTGCAACGTTGGCCATGCCGGTGAATGCAGTACGCAGCACCGAA
>CAIXME010000263.1 GCA_903920425.1 uncultured Pirellula sp.
CCACTGGCGTTCTGCCTTGAAGATGATGACACCACGCAAACCAATCGAGGTCGCGACACTCATCGCCTCAGGCAGATGGAAGTCAACGCACATCGCCTCGTTTCGATCGCAGTTCGGCGACGACGCATTGCTAGATGTATTGCTTTGCCCATTCGAACTAGATTGCTCCACCGAAACATTGACACATTACGATTGTCAACAATCAGCGGGTACCTTTCTTCTCGAAATGATGCCGCAATGTGAACGCCCTCTTGAACAGACCATTCGTCGATCTTTGCCTCTTTGGAATCCGAGCGTCGAACAATGGCCTTTTTACCTTTGTCGAAATTTCGGAATTGATGCCGTCGCTCGTGCTATCGATCACATTGCAGAGACCGAGCGCCTAGACGATACAGACCAACGCGCAGTCCAGACCTTTCGATACTGGCTGCAAGCAAAACGTGATATGATACTTGGAACGGTACTGCCCGAATAAAGGCAGAACAAAAAAATGCACGCGAGTTGCGGATCGCGCGTTTCCTGATGGTAAGTCACTTGGCCGCAACCGCGTGATTTTAGGCGTTCTGCTTGAAAGGAATCGATGATGGTAACTCGACTTGGTCCGGGGGTGTTGATTGCGTTGTTGTGCTTTCACGGTACAGCTCTTGGGCAAGAGGCGATATCCCCGGCAGGCGTTGGTAACGAGTCACTTCGAAAGGAATTGCTATCGCTCGAGCAATCCGAGCAAGACGCAAGAAAGGAAATGCTCGCTAACTTTGGAGAAGCAGGCATTTCCATGACTGACGGAAAGCCGATCAAAGACCCCAAGATGCTTGAGATAATCAAGACGGAAACTGAAAAGCTAACGAGGATTGATGTTTCGAACCAACAACGGCTAAAGGAAATTCTGAAAGCACATGGCTGGCCTGGGAAATCGAACGTCGGTGACGACGGCGCTCATTCCGCTTGGATTATCGTCCAGCATGCGGACAATGATCGTGTCTTTCAGAAAGAATGCCTTTCCCTCATGGAGAAGATGCCGAAAGGCGAGGTGACGGGCAAGTCAATTGCCTATTTGACCGACAGAATACTTGTTGGCGAAAAGAAGCCTCAACGATTTGGAACTCAGCTAGGCCCGAACTTCGTTCCACTTCCGATTGAGGAAGAGGAAAGTGTTGATTCGAGACGTGCCGAGTTGGGCATGCAGCCTCTCTCCGAGTACATTGAATACGCGAGAGCAGAGTACGCAAAATTGGCCAAACCGGCTGGAGACAAAGGCAAGTAACTCGGTAGCTAAGCAGAACAATCCCATGCACCTAAGCCCCCGCCGGTGCGTTACTAACTTTAGAGACATCTCTTCCGGGGGCTAGGTGATGGGTGTCGTTCGTTGAAATGACATAAGCGCGCACTTTTACCTACCAAGAATGGAGTCCGTTCACATGGGCAATCAAAAGCAAATTGGGGCCTTTCTCGTAATCTTACTCTGCGCCATTTGCCCACAGACTTTTGGGCAATCGCCAATGCGCGTCTTGGAGATTCAAGTCCTGGATAGTCACTCTGGTGAATTGCTGAAGTGCAGTTGCTTGGTCCAAAGATCCATTCGCCGAACGGTGATTGCAGATTCTGACTCAGAAAACCCGGGCAGCTCGGGTTCCGATGTTTCAGGAAAACTTACCGAAGTTAACCCAGAACTTTTTGACGTAGAACTGAACATCATGATTGAAAAGAACTTGAAGCCCGAATCACCCGTGACGACTAGCCAGCGAATAACAAAACTGGCTATCACTTCAAAACTGTCGAAGGATAAGCTGATTTCGATTGACTGCGGTGGCGACGTGGTTTGCACACTGAAGATTGTCGACCTAAGAATATCGGCACCGAAAAATTGAAATCGTTTTTCGATAACTCGACGGAATGGATTCGACAGTGCTTTAACAATCAACGAACAATGCGATGCAGACGAAGGCCTCGAACGGCCGTTTTTGACTTGCGTTGAGTCAACTCCTCGGCCTCGCTGATCGCGGTCGTTCCGGCATGGAGCAACACATCGTGCTCGTGCTCAGTGAAGCGGTGCTCGTGCTCGTAATCGAATCGAGGCAATCATGACAGAACACTTTTTCGACCACGATCGGCTTGACGTCTATCGCCTATCGATCGAATACGTCGCCACTGCATTTGATTCTTCGCGGTCGTTGGAG
>CAIXME010000264.1 GCA_903920425.1 uncultured Pirellula sp.
ATCGGTTAAAGCAATCCAATTGATCGGATCTCGATTCAAATAGGTGCTGACGCTCAACTCCAATGTTTGGTTCCACTTGGCCTCTTCGGTTGCGGACAATCGATTCCGCCCTTGCATGAGCACCTGCATGGCGTGCTCGGCAGTCAACCTTGGTAACTCGGTCCCCATGGTATCGACTTGCATGAGGCTCTCCCAATCTCGAGCATCACGATTCTGGTATTCGCCGATCGCAATTGCATGCGACTTCTCCAATGCATTCATCACGGGCAAAAGCATAGATGTCGTGGCCAGCCATGCTACGAGGAGAACAAGCCCCACAGCCAACCACCTGCAGGCGGATTGCACATTCTTTCCAACGCTTATGTCGCTCGACGCAGAACCAGAAATACCGATTCCGATCAACACGCAAAATGTATTCATGACTCCAGGCAACATCCACCCGCCACTAGCTAGCAAGTGAACCAACATCACACCACTGGCAGACAAGCACAACACCTCAAGATCCGCTATGGAATCCCATACTCGCAACCATTGCAGAATCCAAAAGGCAGCGACCACAGCGCCGCAAAAAAGTCCAATCGTGATCAGCAGATCATCTGAGCTTGAAAAAAAGTGGAATGCAAACTGACCGACTAAGGCCAATATCATTCCGCATAAGATCGCGCCCGGGCCGTAATACTCAGGCTGCACCCCGCGCTGCGATGCCTCTCGGCCAGAGTTTCTAATCAATGTACATAGGTGCAAAAACACAACGACCAACATGATCGCGAGTACGACCAATAGTGGAATCCCTCCAACGTATCCCGTTTCCAAAAGAAAATTGTGCGGGTCAGCCGGTGACTCCGAAGCCGTTAACACCTTGACGCGATTGTAGTTGGATTGAAATGTATTCGCCCCGTGACCAGTCCACGGTCGCTCGGCAATCAACTTGGCGGCACCCCGCCAATAATCGAACCGATACGTTAATGATTTACCCGCTTCCCAAACCACCGTCGAATCTCGATAGATTACCCCGCCGACCAACAGCAATCCCAAAGCTCCCGTCGCCAAGGCGGCCTTGTAATATTGTATTAGGACCTGAAGCACTTTCCCGCGAATCGGAGCATACGCTACCGCACCAGCAAATGCACCGATCAATGTCGCCAACCAAGCGGTTCTGCTTTTGGTTAAAACCAGAATGAAAAAGCAGCCGAATGCGATGCATGCAAGCAGAACATTGGCGATCCAATCTTTTTTGTTCGCAGCCAATCGAGAACCTGCAGGAGCGTTACCGCTGGAAGGTTTCAAAGAGACCGCTGCACTGCCAATCGTTGCGAGCAAAAGCAAAACAAGCCAACTCGCCAAAAATCCTGCCATGGAGTTCGTCAACGCAAACGGACCGATCGGCTCCGTGCTCTCCAATCGCATCAGATACAGGATCGCTTGCGATGAGCCGGCAACGATATTAAGTTCCGAAAGCGCGCTATCTTTGTTGGCAAAAAACGCGGCGCGATCTCGAGGCATACTCACATAATACTGATACAAAGAATAAACAACGACACCCACTGCAATCGCAATCATCAACGAAAGCAAAGTATGGCGTGTTCGGACACGGGATGCCAACCGAGCGATCGACATCAATAGGATCAACTCCGCAATCCAATGCCAACAACCATTGAAGGCAAAACGGGCGTTCCCAACACCTATTTGCAGCATTGAGCAAACACAAAGCCAAAGTCCGAAGACCGCGCACAATGCGCCAAGTGCAACTGCGGTTCTAGTGACCCTGTCCTGTTCGCTTGGCGAAACCAATCCGTCCAAACCGACAAGAAAGCCGATACCGAGCGCCAAAACAATGAATACGGACGAGTCACCTTGCGCGATACCAATCACGGTATCACAGGGATTCAATTGTGAGGTAACCAAACAAATCGCCAGCAGGCAACAAGCGAGTTGCGAAGGCAAACGCGATATCCAGTTCGCTGTCGTAATTGATTTGCCACTCATGGATCGATCAGCTTTGTGTTTTGCTCGTACCGGTCAAACTCTCCAACACCGCGACCAACCCCAACATGCACACGACGATGGCGAGCACGATCAATGCTCCCCACATATCGGTTCGTGGCAACAGCAAAGCGCCCAGCGAACAAGTGATGGTTGCAAGATAAATGGTTACAACCGCTTGTTTCTTGGTCATGCCCATATCGACCAATCGATGCGAAAAATGCCGTTTGTCTGCTTGAAATGGACTTCGGCCTTCGCGAATACGAATCCAAATCACACTGAGCATATCGTAAAGCGGTATCGCCAAAACACAAAGCGGCGCAAGAACTGCGTGCGGTGTTTCGCTTCGAGCGCCCGTATAAGTCGACAGGAGTGTTGCAATCGCGATCCAATACCCGACAAAATAGCTACCAGCATCCCCCATGAAAATGCTCGCAGGTGGCCAATTGTGCTTGAGAAATCCTAACAATGCCCCCATCAACACCAAAAGCATGGCGGCGACAAAAAGCTGAGGCTGCCCTCGCGTGGACTCGGGATTGATGATCAACATCAGCGCCAACATCGCACAGATGATCGTTGCCACCCCACCGCTAAGCGCATCCATGTTGTCTAACATATTGAACGAGTTGATGAGCATCACGATCCATACGACGCTCAGAAAACCAGTCAATCCAGGATAGGCAATGAATGCCGTCAGCTGCAAATTTTGCCAATAGACAACAAACGCAGCAACTGCGAACTCGATCCCAAGCCTCGGTTGCCAAGGCAAAGAAAACCGATCGTCCATGAGTCCCAACAGCGCAAGCACCGAGCCCCCAGCGATCAAAATCCAAATCTGGAATGCCTTTGTCAAAAGGCCGGGCATATGCTCGATCAGATTCGATGGAACGATGGCCTGAGCCAGTTCGTTGTTGCGAGTGAAAATCCAAAGAGCAACAGTTCCGATCGCAAACGTACCTACGACCCCAAGCCAAATACCAATCCCGCCACCCAGCGGAATCGGTGTGGTGTGGACTTTTCGAGCGTTCGGCTTATCAAGCAACCCTAGTGCGCCGGCTGACCTCTTGATCACCCCTACTGAAAAAACCGAAATCAAAAAAGCGGGAACGGCCGTTACCAAGAATGTTGCAATCAAAGAAAGTATCATGCTTTTGCCATTTCTTTCGGACGCCAGGGCAAATAGCCGTTTCGCTTGGAGAAGAAGTTCATTTGACCTTTGTCACCGACTTGTTTGCGGCATCGCGAGACTGTTCGAGCACCCGATCCGCCAAATACGCTCGTGCCTGCTGAAAGAATAATCGAAAGTCATCCCTTTGATAGTCAGGGTACGTCCAAGGCATCGGCTGCCAAAGCTGATTTCGGTACGCTAAAGTCACTTCCGCGTAGATACCGTCCCTCAGGTATATCCGATGCTCGCGATTCTTTGTCGACGCCAACACCAGCTTCGTCATCGACATATACCCGGGATCGATATTCAACGGACGAGCTTCCGAGTAACTGCCCTCGCTCGATATCTGATTCTCCCAGTCGTTACTCAAAAGCTTACTATCGGCCAAGCTAGCGGGATCGTACCAGCACTCAAGGATCGCAAACTGCTTTTTAAGGCAATCACCCATCGTCGTCCGGTAGTACTCGGATTCAGCAAAGTCAAAACGTGAGCTCAGTACCGCAATAGCCCCCAATCGACTCCGCACGTTTTCCCAAAGCCAATCCAAAGTACGATCGTATCGGCTGAACGCCGCGATGAGCTGCAAACAAGGCGGGAAATTCTTGGCTTGGCCCATCACAATTCCTCGGAAGCCATCGTTATTGTTTATGGAAAGGCAAACACCGCCCAGCCAGTCGGGCAATTGAAACACCCTTCGGGTGGCCGCAACCTCGCAAATAGCGACAAAAATGGAGGGTTCCTTGCCTTTTGTACTTTTCGACTGGCCGTCTGTGTTTCATAATTGAACAAGAGATCAGCTTCGAATAGTGCTCGTGGAACTCCTTCGGACACGCAACCATCCAATCGTGGGACGCGATTATGGATAGCGTTTAAACCGATTGTAATTGGTTTAACGGAAAGCAAGTAGGCGGTTGGGTAGCTGGGGGGGATTTTCGGGTGGCAAACTCGCCCCGGCATCTATCCTTGAAATAGTGTCTACCAAAGATATCGAACCGAAATCGAAGCCTTAACTGGTGGTTTACTCTAAGAATGTTACGCCCCTGGCCCGTGAAAAATGACCCAAACTACAATCGCGACCCCGGTTCAAAAGGAAAGAACCCGCACGGTTTGCGTTTGAAGCATCCAGGAAAATCGCAGGGATCATCTCCGTCCAAATCGTCACCTGTGCCTTGGAGCGTTGTTGTACCTACCCATCGCCGTGAAAGCGCGGTGGAAGGCTTGCTGCTCGGGTGCGCTGTCGCCGAATCGCTGTCTTTGACGCGCGATGGCATGCACCCGCGACTTGGTTTGAAGCTATTCGGGCGCGCCCCGTTGTCCTATCAATTTGTACCAGGAGTTGGGGTCGCGGGAGACCGAACTCAAGCGTTGATCATCACCATCCAAGCGATGCTGCTTTCTAAGACAGACTCCAATGTGTTTGCTTCGCAGATCAGCAAACGGATCGCTTGGTATCAGCGAGCCTTTCCATTCCAACATATTTCCGCACATTGGAAGCGTCGAAAAACAAAAGACGGAGAATCGGAATCGATGAGCTTGGGGGTCGGCGACGATCCTCTCGTCCGGGCGTTAGCGATGAGCGTGATGCTGCAAGGATGTACCGATTCGGCATTGCGTTGGTTTCAAAACAGCGTAGCGATCTCGCATTCCGACTCCCTTGCTTTGCACGCGTCGGTTTTGCTGGGCTACGCAGCCCAATTAGCTCAAGTGGTGGAACCAGCAAACTTCAACTCAAAAGAAGCTCTCGATCAACTGATCAATTGCACGGACGAGCCCAGACTAAAAGGGATGCTAGTCCGTATGAGCGAGTTTCTGTCGGAACGCCGGTCGATTGCATACGTGGCTCGAGAATTTGGTTGGGCGGACGGTCTTCCCGGTGAAATCTATCCGTCTGCAGCTATGGGGTTGTACGCCTGGCTCAGACACCATCAAAGCTACCGCCAATGTGTCGAGAGAACAGTATTGCTTGGCGGGCAATGTCGCGGAGCGGCTGCCGTGGCAGGGGCTTTGTCAGGAATCCAACTCGGTAAAAAGCACATCCCATCGAAATGGCTCAAGGGGCTTTCGCTCTATCCATACAACAAAGCCTGGCGTGAGAATCTTATCGAACGAGTAAAGGATTGGCCTCATGGAGTCGAAGATATCCAACGTGCTCATGGCGTTCCGTCCCACATCGCGGGACAAATACTTCGCAACTCATTCGTATCGCTCTTCCACGGGATCCATGCAGCATTACGGTTTCCCATGCGTCTGACTCTGTTCAGCGTAAAGAAAAGAAGCTAGCCTCCTTCGCAACCATAACCGGTGTGCGACTCTCTTTCCGTTTACTGGGGACCGCTTTGCGTCCCTAGTCTCTTGCGTCCCTAGTCTCTTCGCTTGGCCGCGGCATTTCATGCATGCAAGCCTGAGACTGGCCTTGTGAACTTGCGGATCATAGAAATCTCGGGTGCACAGCACTTGTTTACGCCCCGACGCGTTAGGGCCTGTTGCTTTCATCACACCCCGACGCGTTTGCGTTAGCGTGGGATCCTTCCATTGCTTACATGCAATGACCAAGACGTCTCACACAGAGACAGCAAGCCACAGAGATTTCAAAAATCCACTTTGCTTTCAACTCTTCTCTGTGCCTCTGTGACTCTGTGACTCTGTGGTAAAAATCGAGCCTGAATGCAAAGATCACAACCCGACGCGTTAGCGAGGGATTCTGAGCCCCTTGCTTGCGTACTTGCGCTTCGGGTTGTGACAGTGCCGATCAGAATCCAAGGATCACGCGGAGGCGCGGAGAAGAGTTGTGATCCAAAAATGAATTCTTGAAATCTCTGTGTCTTGGTGTCTCTGTGGTGAAAATTCTTGATTATTGAGTGCCAGCACCGG
>CAIXME010000265.1 GCA_903920425.1 uncultured Pirellula sp.
GGGAATAACGCGGAACCGTCGTCGGCTTGGACTAGCCAACTCGGTAACTCCATGCGATGGATTTCAATGTTTCTGTGCATCATGTTCTTGGCCTTCGTCGCTTGGATGCAGGGGTGGTTGGCGAGGCTCCAGGCGAGACGACCTTGGTGGTGTCTCATGGCATTAGGCGCCGCTGCATGGTTGATTACGGGCTCTGCAATACCATTCCTAGTTCTAGGAACGATCGGAATGGTAGTGTTGATTGACAGTTACTGGATCTTTACCGGGCGACTTCGACGAATCGGGCTTCTCGGACCACGGTCACTTTGATTTCGCCAGGGTAGGTCAGTTGTTCTTCGAACGACTTTGCAATGTCGCGGCATATCTTGGCAGCAACCGAATCATCGGTGTTTTTGGAGCTGACGATAACACGCAACTCTCTGCCGGCTTGAATGGCGAACGCTTGTTCGACACCGGTGAAGCCCTTGGCAATCGTTTCCAGTTCTTCCATGCGCTTGATGTAGCGTTCCAATGATTCGCGTCTTGCGCCTGGCCGTGATGCACTGCATGCGTCTGCCGTCGCGACGAGCAGCGTATAAGGAAACTCGGTGGTCAATTGGTCGTGGTGTCCCAATGCTGCGTGAACGACTTGTTCGTTTTCACCATTTCGTTTCAGCAGATCGGCACCGATTTTTGGGTGACCACCTTCCAGTTCATGGTCCGCTGCTTTGCCGATGTCGTGCAACAAACCGCATCGTCGAGCGAGTTGCGGATTAAGTCCGATCATTTCAGCCATGAGGCCAGAAAGAAATGCAACCTCAACACTGTGTCTCAACACATTTTGCGAGTAGCTGGTTCGGAAATGAAGACGGCCGAGCATATCGATCGTGCGCTCATGGAGCCCTTGGATATTGACTTCTTGAGCTGCTTCTTCTCCCTTGCGTCGGATAAAGCCTTCGATTTGCTTCTCTGTTGCGGCAACGATTTCCTCGATTCGCGTCGGGTGGATACGTCCATCAACCACCAACTTTTCTAGTGATTGCCTAGCAACTTCGCGACGAACCGGGTCAAAACCGCTCACGATAACGACCCCTGGAGTGTCATCAATGATCAAATCGCACCCCGACACTTTCTCAAAGGCACGGATGTTTCGTCCTTCGCGGCCGATAATCCTGCCTTTCATTTCATCATTGGGGATATCGACAGTGCTGGTGCTACTTTCGGATGTTTGAGCGGAAGCGTACCGCTGCATTGCAACGAGGAGAATGTCTTGGGTCTTTTGCTGAGCAATTTCAGCAACTTTTTTCTCGTGTCTTAGGATTACCGTCCCCAGTTCGCCTTGCAATTCCTTTTCGAGCAAACTCATCAGTTGCTTCTTTGCCTCGTCCACGGACATTCCGGTTGCGCGCTGAAGGTCCGCTTGTTGCTGTTGGACAAGGCGGGTGTACTGCTCATTCTTGCGGTTAACGTCTTCGATCTTTTCCGCTAGTTTGCGCTGTGTGTTCTCAACCAGCTTCTCTTGTTTTCGAACGTCATCGGACGACTGTTTGATTTGCTCTTCTTTGCGTTCTACTGTTTGTTCACGTTTGCGAATCTCGTCTCTCGCTTTTTGATTCTCACTATCAAAGCGAGATTGCAACTGAAGCAGTTTTTCCTTCTTTTCCAGTTCCGCGGTCTTAATCAGATTCTCGCCGTCTTGCTTGGCTTGTTCGAGCAATCGTTTCGATTGTGATTTGGCATCTCGGCCTTGCAAAAGATTAATGCCGTACATAGCGGCAACGCCCACTACCAAGCCTACCACCATCAACACAATCGAAGTCGATGAGGCTGGGGTGGTTTGCGCGATGAGATGCGGTGTCAGCGCAATCAATTGCGAAGGGAATGAAGGAATCACGGTCTGTCTTTCTTGTTAGGAAACAGACGCATCCGCTCTACAAAAACACTCGGTCCAGAATAATACTTCAGCCAATAAACGATTACGACAAATTAGCTACGGTTCGAATTGCCATGTCGACTTGGAGCATCGTCGCTCTGTTAAGCCCAGCATGGGATTCGCGAAAGCAAGTCAGCATACCTGGTGGCAACACCCCTGACATTGCCCTGGATGAGGACAAGACAGGTTCAACCGAGGTTGAAATGCCACACCCCATAGGCAGGGCAAAGTGATGTAGCGCGTTGGTAGTAACGGGCAGGGAGCCGATTGATGTCGAACAACCACCCGATCTAACAATGCAGCCACAGATGCCAATTGCGATCGATAAGTACAGGAACAGTAGGATCATACGTCAGTAATCGGTTAAGTTGGTCGAGCGATCTAGGCGCGATATGAATTCGGCCCTTGTCAGCCACTTTTGCGGCCCGGGTAGCGTCACTGCGTCGGTTTTTAAAATTTCTCGAAGGTCCAATCACTATAGAGGCCAAAAATCCTGGATTTGCCTCCAAAACCTTAACCTCGGCGATAATGGTAACATAGCCACCGCAGTACGAAAACATTGGAGTAGAAAACAAAGTCGATTTTGGTCCTCATCCGAACGCTCCCAGGCCAAGCTGGCAATTCGGATCGTTCTGATCGTATCGATCAAGCTCCCTTTTTCGACATTTGCGAGCTCATTGGATTCGATGCTAGGGTGAAAGCGTCAGGCGTAAGCCACCCAAATTAGGTACCGCAGCTTCTAGTCTTGGCCGTACTTCTCTCGTTTGGACCAACGTACAGAGCGACGCTGGCGATGCCTGAGTTCGCTGCTGCGACGCGCCGAAGCCCCAAAAAAACAACGTCTGGACAATAGTTGTTCAAACAGGTAATCTGGGGCGGGGACGGGTTAGAAGCTGGCTCGCGGCAGGTTTGCGCCATCCCAAGGATGGTTCGCGAACATGGGAAATGACTGCGGATTCGTTTGCCTGTTGCGATGCAATGGCGAGAGGTTTAGCAGATGAATTCACCCCTGCCCACACCTGAATAGAGAACCGTACCCATCGACTATTACTCCTCAGCGGCGACTGGCAATCCATGAATCCCGTAAACAACGTCAATCTCGCGGTTCAGTTCTTCTTCCAGATAGGCGTCATACTGCTTTGTTGTCGGTTGGTTGGCATCGTAGCCAAACGATTCGGTCAACCACAGGTCGTCGCGGAGATGATTACTGGGGTTTTGCTGGGACCTTCGTTGTTTGGGCTGCTGATGCCCGAGCTTCAAAAGTCGGTGTTTCCTTGGGACTCCAAGCAGTTAACAAGGGATACGCAGTCCTATCTTTTCCCAGCGTCGCAGCTGGGGCTGGCCCTATATATGTTTGTCGTAGGTTTAGAGTTTCGGGTCGACATCGTTCAGCGGCATTTCAGGACCAGTCTCGCGGTTTCGCTTGCAGGGATGATCGCGCCATTTGTCTTGGGAGCAGGGTTGGGCTGGTACTTTTTTCATTACACCTCGCTATTTCCCGAGAACACGAAGTTAACCGAAGCGATGTTGTTTTTGGGGGCATCGATGTGCATCACCGCTTTTCCGATGCTCGCGAGGATCATTCACTTCAAAGGACTGGCCGGTACGCTGATGGGGACCGTTGCGATCGGCGCTGGAGCGATCGATGATGCGATGGCTTGGTGCTTGCTGGCTTTGGTTCTGGCAAGTTTTGATTCCAATATGAGCCAGGCGATTTGGAGTATTGGTGGTGGGGTGCTCTTTGTATCGACCGCAATCTTTTTGATTCGACCGGTCTTTCAACGTCTCGAACGCTGGTTTATTGAAGAGGACAACACGCTGAGCGATGTTGGGCTGGTGGTCGGGTTAGCGGCCATGGCTTTCGGTGCGTGGTTCACGGACAAGATTCACTTGCATGCAGTTTTTGGAGCGTTTGTTATTGGGGCCTGTCTGCCACGGGGCGTGATGACGCGAGACATCATTGCGAGAGTGCAACCGCTGGCTGTCGCGTTGCTTTTGCCGCTCTTTTTTACTTACTCAGGGCTTAACACCAAGATTGGCTTGCTCAATTCGCCATACCTTTGGGGCATGTGCGGTTTGGTCATGATTGCGGCGATTGCAGGAAAGTTTGGCGCTTGCTGGTTAGCGGCGCGTTGTTGTGGGCTTCCTCAGCGCGAATCGCTTGGCATCGGCACGCTCATGAACGCACGCGGGCTGATGGAGCTCATCATTATCAACATTGGTCTTCAGAGAGGGGTGATCAGCGAGTCTCTGTTTGCGATTCTCGTTATCATGGCGGTGGTCACTACCTTGATGGCTTCGCCCCTTTTCGACATGCTGGTCGGCAAGCGAGGGGAGATCGTACGGCCGACCACCTGAGCCGGATTCTGATGATGAACAGAATTCGGAACTCGAGTTAGATCTTGAACAAGACGGAGGGATGGGGGAACCCCAGTTGTTTGTCGACAATATTGTAGAGCGACTCACGACCGAAATAGCGACGTAGGTTTTCGCAGATCAGCATTGTCGTATCGTCGGTGCGTCGGCCTGCTTGAGCGCCCACGTGGGGGGTGATCAGTACATTTGGAAAATGCCATAGTGGGCTCGTTTCTGGTAGAGGCTCCACATCGGTTACATCGAGTCCTGCGCCCGCCAAATGCCCATCGCTTAACGCGTCGCATAGGTCCTTTTCGTGAACGCATGAACCGCGTGCGACGTTGATCAAATACGATCCCTTTGGCATAGCCCGGATGATGTCTGCATTGACAACCCCTCGCGTCATGGCATTGAGTGGCAATGTGAGGATGAGGATCTCTGACCATTCAGCGAGGCGTTTAAGTTCGGTGTGGGGCAATAGTTGTTCGACAGCCTCTGGTTTTTGCTCAGGAAAATAGTCGGTTGCGCGCATCGTTACGCGAAATGGTTTCAGCACATCCACGAGACGGCGACCGTTCCCTCCAAGGCCAACGATACCAATCCGTTTTCCATGAAGGTCATCGGTTGGTCGACGGATGAACTCTCGCTTTTGCCATTGGCGGTAAAAGATCGGGATCCCTCGCAGAAGTCCCAGGAGCAACGCCAATGTTTGTTCCGCTACTTGATTGGCGAATAGGCCCGATGCGCTGCAGACCACAATTTCGGATTGGATGACCGACGGTGCTAGGCAATGATCCAAGCCAGCTGCAGACGACTGGATAAATTGGAGTCTGCCTTGCCGGACAACATCGTCCCACGGGACCGGAACCTTTGCGTGCCCGACGAATATATCGGCGTCAAAAATGCGGGTCGGTATAGTCTCCTGCGTCGCTTCGATCAGTGTCGCATGCGGTGCAGCGGCCTGCATCCATTCAAGATGTCGATCTTGAATGGGGAAGCAGTGAACTAAGTTTAACGCTTTGTTAGGCAAGGTCTCGGTCTTCGAACAAGAGCAATCCGATCAATGTCGCCGCGATACCGTAGATGGTGGTGTAGACCAGGACGCTGGAAATGACCGACCATGGCACGCGAACATCGGCGTCGATGGCGGCTTCCATTGAGAAGTGGCTTAGGTTTGGCACGACTGCCGAGATCAGCTGGGCAAAGAACTCAACCAACGGCAAACCGCCAGCAGCGGAATCGACAATGGTCGGCGTCAAATGGCCCAGCAAGTAGATGGAGAAGCAAATCGTAAAGTTAGCGATAAGCGAAAATCTCGTTCCCAGAGCAACGGAAATAGCACCCAAGACGGTCGCTTGGAAGAAGGCCAACGCCAGTCCAGGGAACGTTTGAAGCATTTCCATATGGCATTGTTGCCATGGTGGTTGCTCCAAGGAGGATTCGCGTGCGTCGTAGATCGGTTTGTAGGCAACAGCCAAGAGTTCGACGCTGCCAAGTACCAAAAACATGAACAGCACGATCCAGACGATGCCGAGGATTTTCCCGATGATGAAGGATCGTCGGTGGATGGGCTTGCTCAGCAGCGTCAGCGCGGTGCGACCTTCGATCTCGTCGTTGACCGATGTGCTTGCGGACCAAACGGCTTGAAACGTTGCGGCCAACAGAACCAGTGTGACGCCGCAGTCTTTGAGCAGTTTGATGTCCTCTCCAAAGGTATGGAAGGGGAGGAACACAAACAGCAGAATGGCGAGGGCAACGATCACAATCAAAATAGAAGGCAATGGCTGCGACAGTTCGCTTTTCGCCGCCGACAAGGCGATGGCAGCAACCTTGGGGGAAACTGCTTGCATCAACATAAACAGCAATCCAAAAATCGTCACAAACGAAGCGACGAGTAGGAACGTCCACGATTCATAAACGGGTGGGGCGGACACGAGACGGACGCTAATGGTAGCATCGTCTATTTCTTGGTTCTGTGCATAGACTTCAGCGGCAGCGGTCAGAGGGAAAGGGCACGCGGCGGCACCATCTTTTACGCTCCAATTGAGAGGTGTATTCGCTTCGATTGTAGTTGCTTTGAATTTCAACTCGCTGATGTTCGGAGCGTCGGCGATCAAGATACGGCGGTTCGATTCGATCTGGACAATTGCGAGTGAGGTTGGATCGAAGGTGACGTCCAGTTTCTTAAAGGCCGCCTGGGTGGAATCGTCCGGTGAGCCTTGGACTTCGAACTTAAATGAGCGGTTGGACGCAGTAAACAAGCTTGGGATGCCGCGGATTGCGTTCATCGGCTGATCGACGAGGAACGAAGCAGCAAGTCCGATGGAGGCGACCGCTGCAAGCGTGCAAAGCATGTAGAGCCCGACGCCTTCAAACAGAAGAGATCGAAGTTCGCCGAGAAAGCGGGACGAGGAGCAAAACAGAACGGACCAGACAACGACACCGACCATCATGGTGAACGCGATCGAATTCACGGCCCATTCCTGCGTGGCAAAGACGCCGGTCCCCAGTTCGCGAAACATCGAACTGCCCATGTTGGTGACCGAGAAAAATGCTGCAAACGCACCGCCCAGTGCTAGGGTCAGAACTATCGCCACGATATGCGCCACACCGTCCCGTCGGAATTTCTCAAGTCCCTTGAACTGGGACACGACGTAGAACAACCCTAAAAACAGGCCCAGAATTGCTACCCCGAGCAATATTCCGACCCCGAGAAACCAAACGGGGGTCAACCAACGCGACATCCAAAAGTCAGTCAACGCAAACATCGGGACTATAGAATCAAAGGCCATAACAGGTCGGCTCAACATGGAAACTGAGGAAATGAGATGCGATGGGTTCGCCTGAGAGGCCCAAAGATTTGAGCTCAACCTAACGAAACGTTCCCGCTGGTACGCCAAAGGGCCCCTTCGGGTTCGTTCAAACTCGAAGATCGTGCAAAGGATACGCCAAAAATTCAAAATGCCGAGGTGCTTCCCCTAAATTCCTGGCCGTCTCGAGAAATGAAATGACTGGTGAGGGCAATGGTATTGGGGTATGATCTTGCCGGGTCGGGACGAAAACGTGCCAGTGCGCTATCCGGCCTCATTTTTTCCCCTAATACTCGAGGTCGTCACCGTTGTTTCGCCGTGGAATTCCAGGTTATCTAGCGCTTGAGGACGGCACCTTTTTCGAAGGCGTGTCGATTGGGGCCGATGGCGAAATGGATGGTGAGGTTGTTTTCAATACCTCCATCACAGGGTACCAAGAAATCCTGACCGACCCCAGTTATCGCGGCCAAATCGTCACGATGACCTATCCCGAAATAGGGAATGTTGGCATCAATGAGGACGATTTGGAATCCAGTCATCCTCGGATTGCCGGGTTCGTAGTTCGAGAAAACAGTCGAATTCATAGCAATTTCCGGTCGACCGGGTCGCTCCAGGATTACTTGAAAAAGCACGGCATCGTGGCTATTTCGGGAATCGACACGAGAGCCTTGGTGAGGCGAATTCGCAGCAAGGGAGCTCTCAAGGGGATCATTTCTACATCCGATTGCGGCAGAGACGCTTTGGTTGAAAAGGCCAGAAACAGCCCTGGATTAGTGGGTCGGGATCTCGTCAGCGAAGTCATTCCGGCATCCGGTCGCCAGTGGGAAGGTCCTTTGCATGGGTTGGCCACTTTTGGCGAGGAAACCACAGCCGCCGGCAAACAGCCGCATGTTGTATGCTTGGACTATGGGATGAAGTGGAATATTCCACGCCACTTTGCTCATCGGGGCAACAAGGTAACGATCCTTCCAGGGACTTCGACTGCCGACGAAGTGCTGTCACACAATCCTGACGGCGTATTCTTGAGCAATGGCCCCGGTGACCCAGAACCGTTGGATTACGCGATTCAAACCATTCGTAACCTGCTCGGCAAAAAGCCGATTTTTGGGATTTGCCTTGGGCATCAGTTGCTGTCCTTGGCCGGCGGGGCCAAGACGTTCAAGCTCAAGTTCGGGCACCGAGGAGCGAATCAGCCGGTGCTCAACTGTGAAAATGGTCGAGTGGAAATAACCTCGCAGAATCATGGTTTTGCCGTGGAGGAACACAGCTTGCCGAGCTGTTTCGAGATCACCCACCGCAATCTCAACGACAACACCATCGCGGGGGTTCGGCACAAGAATGTCGATGCCTTCAGCGTTCAATACCATCCGGAAGCCTCCGCCGGTCCACATGACAGTAGCTACCTGTTTGACGCATTTCAACAAACGTTGAATCGTCAAATCTCGGCCTCCTAACTCATTGGAAAGTTGCTCGTAGATGTTGGCAAAACGAGTCATTCCTTGCTTAGACGTCCATCAGGGGCGCGTCGTCAAAGGGACCAACTTTGTAAACCTTCGCGATGCGGGTGACCCGGTGCAGATTGCACAACGCTACGAAGCGGAGGGTGCAGACGAACTCGTTTTTTTGGATATCACCGCGAGCCATGAAGATCGCGGAATTATGCTTGATGTGGTTCGGCGGACGGCCGAGCAAGTCTTCATGCCACTGACCGTAGGTGGCGGTATTCGGACGCTAGACGACATTCGCGTCCTGCTGCAAGCGGGGTGCGACAAGGTGTCGATAAACTCGACAGCCTGCAAGAATCCAGACTTCGTGAAGAGCGCCGCGGACCGTTTCGGATCGCAATGCATCGTCGTGAATATCGACCCGAGGCGGGTACTCCGCAATGGTCGTGAATTTTGGGAAGTGCATATCAACGGTGGCCGAACACCAACCGGTCTTGAGGCCGTCGAGTGGGCTCAGCGTGTGGCAGAACTTGGAGCTGGTGAAATCGTCGTGACGAGCATGGACCGGGACGGCACCAAAGATGGCTACGACTTGCCGATAACTTTGGCGGTCAGCGAGGCAGTTTCGATTCCCGTGGTGGCCAGCGGCGGTGCCGGGCATCCCAAACATCTCGTGGACGCCATTTTGGTTGGCAAAGCGGACGCTGTCCTCGCTGCCAGTATTTTTCACTTTGGCGAGTTTACGATCGCGGAAACCAAGCAAATGATGGCAGAAAACGGAATTCCCGTTAGGTTATGATTCCATTTCTGTTCAAGTGAGTCACCATAGTACATAGTACCTTTTCCTTTTAAAAAAACAGTCGAGCGTGACCTATGGCAATTGCAGAAGCCCGCCCAGCCCAAAACTCCAACGTCCCTTCGTCTGATGACTTGGCCGCTTCGTTGTTGCAGGTCAAAAAGGAGCTCGAGGTCGACAAGCTTTTCAAGGCTTGCGTCAAACTGGAAGGGAGCGATTTGCACCTGAAGGTCGGTACGCCACCTATCGTCCGTGTCAAAGGGGACCTCAAGCCTTTGAACAGACCACCCATCGACGTTGAAGAAATGGTTCGCTTGCTCATTCCGATGCTAGACGATCGGAACCGTCGGATTTTTGAAGAAGAAGGTGGAGCTGACTTTTCTTACACCATCAATGTTGATGGAGAGAATTGGCGCTTTCGGGTGAACATGCTCAAGCAACTCGGGCGACCAGGCCTCGTTGCTCGCCGAATCAATAACTTCATACCGAACTTCAAAGGCCTTTTCTTGCCCCCTATTCTCGAAGAGCTTTGCAAATTCGACCAAGGGATGGTGCTGCTCGCGGGTGTTACTGGTTCGGGAAAAAGTACGACCATCGCGTCGATGTTGAATTGGATCAACGCTACCTACCGCAAGCATATCTTGACTCTCGAAGACCCAATCGAGTTCGTGTACACCGAGGATAAATGCCTCATCAATCAACGCGAAGTGGGGACCGACGTCAAGAACTTTGAAATCGCTATGAAGCACGCGGTTCGGGAGGATCCTGACATCATCCTCGTCGGTGAAATGCGTGACCAAGAAACGTTTATGACAGCGATTCACGCGGCGGAAACAGGGCACCTTGTGTTCGGTACGATCCACGCTTCCACTGCTCCATCGACCATCGGTCGTATCCTCGACTTGTTCCCAGAAGAGCTGCATATGGCAATTCGAAACGCGATGGCCTTCAACATGAAAGGTATCATTGCCCAAAAGCTGCTCCCATCGATCAAGCAGGGAGTCAGTCGCGTGCCGACATGCGAAGTGATGACCTTTAGTCCTATGATCAGAAAGCTCATTCTTGAATCAAAGGATCAGAAGCTTGGAGATGCGATTCGAATCGGAGCCCAAGACGGGATGCAAGACTTTACCATGAGCCTCAAACAACTAATCGATGACGGATTGATTGACCGCCCAACGGCTTTCGAAGTCGCACCGAACCCAGATGCACTCAAAATGGCACTCAAGGGTATCAACGTCAGCCAGCCAGGTATCATCTAGTCAATCAACTATTCCTCACGCATCGTACTCCTACGCACCATCCACTTTTAACGATCGCTCTCGCGGATCGTCTCATCGATCAATATGGTATTTGGAAAAAAGAAAAAGAAGCCAGCAGAAGAGACACAAGCCGGTGCAGATGGCGCTGCGTTGCCGCCACTAGAAATCAAGACGATCGGGATCGGTAAAGACGAAGCCCAAGGTTTGATGATCGCTTGTCGTCAACTGCCCGGGTATCCAGTCGCCATTATCCTGCTGGCCAATGCGGTGAGCAGCCGAGCAGACCGTATTCTGATCGACTATTCCGCGCAAGGTGCAATTGCGAGATACCGAATTGATGGTGTCTGGGAAACGCTACCTCCTATGGATCGACCTACAGGCGATGCCGCTTTGGTGGTCTACAAGAAAGCGCTTGGGCTCAATCCTGCTGAGCGCAAACAAAAGCAAGATGCGAAATTCGCCACGAACTTTGCCGGCACCGATTGGGTTGTGTCCTTCACGAGCGCAGGGGTTCAGGCGGGCGAGCGAGTCCTGTTCCAGATCGACACCAAAAAGCCAACTCTCAAAACGCTGGACGATCTCGGCATGCGCGAAGCCATGCAGACTACGTTCAAGGGGATGCTCAATGCCACCAAAGGTATCGTTTTGATAAGCGGCCCTGCAGGGCAAGGTCTCCCAACGACGTGGAGAGTCTCGCTAGAAGCGGCCGATAAATTCGTCAGGGACTTTGTTTCGCTCGAATACAAAGCGGATCCTGATCCGGAAATCATCAACGTCACTCAGAATTTTTTCGATCCCGCCGTTGGGGATGGCCCAGACACGATCTTTGAAAAGATGTTGCTCAAGCAACCAGATGTTTTGGTCATGCCGTCGCTAATTAGCTCCTATATCGCTGAGCGAACCATCGACCAAATTACCAAACATGATAAGCATGCCATCACCCGTATCGTTGCGGGCGATACCATTGATGCCGTAATTCAGCTGTTGTCGACCTATCGCAGCGAAGCCAAAGACATTGTCAAGTATTTGTCTGGCGTTTTAAACCAACGGCTGCTCCGAAGACTTTGCGACAAGTGCAAACAGCCGTTTCAACCCAATCCTCAGCTTCTACAAAAGTTGGGGATTCCAGCGGGGCGAGTTCAAAAGCTATTCCAGCCTACTATTCCTCCTCCGCCCGAGCAACGCGTCGACGCCAAAGGCAACCAGATCGAAATTGAGATTTGCAAGAAATGCAATGGGCGTGGGTACTATGGTCGCATGGCTATTTTTGAACTGTTGACGGTGGACGATACCATGCGGCAAGCAATCTTGAAGCTAGCGGGGAACCCAGACGAACTGCGCAAGTTTGCCAAGCAGCGAGGCCATCTAGGGTTTCAAGAAGAAGGCGTGCTGGCGTGCGCTCTTGGCCTGACATCGCTGCAAGAAGTTCAAAAGATGCTTTCGGGCAAGTAGGGCCCTGAATGTCGCTCCCAATCGTCATTCTGCCAACCCAAGAGAAATGGGATTGTCATCAATGCGGGATCTGTTGTCGTGGGAGTGTCGTGCCCTTGAACCCAGATGACGTCGAGCGACTTCGTTCTCAGCGTTGGGAGGATCGCGAAGAGTACAAACGGATCAAGGTGATGGTGCCACACCCATCGCCCAAGAATCGGTTTCGGTTAGCGCATCGCAAAGATGGAAGCTGTGTTTTTCTGCAAGAGGATGGGCTATGCCGTATTCACTCAGAGTTGGGGTACGAAGCAAAACCCACCATCTGTCGTGTTTTCCCGCTGCAGTTGGTCCCCCGCGGAAATGACATCGCGTTGACGATTCGGCGAGCTTGTCCATCCTCGGCTGCCGATCGGGGCCGGCCAGTTCAAGCTCATTTGCCTTTTGTGCAGCAATTTGCCAAGGAAGGTCGACTCGCGACCGATGCGATTGCTCCGCCCAGTTTCAAAGGAAGCGAGGTGCGAGAATGGAAAACGATCACACTTGTTTTCCAAGCTGTAGCGGGTTTGCTGCAAGACGATCGCTTCCCACCGGTTCGACGATTGGTTCATGCCTTGCAGTTTGCGAGTCTATTGGAAAAGGCAAAGACCAAGTCGATGACGGATGGAAAGCTGGCGGAACTGATTCAGACGTTGGTACAGCTAGTCCCCGAAGAATCCAAGGTGTTCTTTCAAGAGCGACGCGCCC
>CAIXME010000266.1 GCA_903920425.1 uncultured Pirellula sp.
GCTTTCGAAAAGAGCCAATCGCATTGACTGCGTCAGCCGACGCTTCCTTTAGCTTGGGAACTTCCGGTGTCGGCCGGTCTTGCCCTACGGCGAAGTCGGAAACGAAACAAAGAGATGCGCCGAACATGCCAACGCCTAATGCCGCGAGTCGGAACAGCCGTTGACGTGCTTTCTTTAAATTGCCGCGTGCGGAATTGGAACTCATACCGATAGAGGTGCGAGGCATAGTGAGAGGACCGTTGTTTCTAAAATCGTTCATGGTTCTACTGGCGTGGAAGGGTTGTTTATTGCATTGACGGAAGCGACGACTTAAGGCATTGAAAGGCATGCCATTATTTGCATCGCGTCAACTGAAAGTCTCGTTTTGGGGACAGTGAACTTGAGAGGCTGGGAAACTCTCGCGTGTCGGCTGCAAAGCCATCGGGGCTAGGGAAATCGGGGCCTTTGGCAATCTCCCTGCAGTATCGCCGCCATATCGTATTTGCCAATCTCGAAATTGCCAATCCATACTTGCCGAGCGCAGCGATTGTTACGATTGTCCCGCAAAATCTTTCTTTTTCGCGTCCGTCTATATTAGTTAATTTTCGCCTCAAGGCAGGACGAAACCAATACTTAAGTCAGTTTGTATCGATCCGGTTTGTTTCGATCCAAGATACGACATTCCAATTTGCTGTGGCACGGACGCCGAATGTAAACCAGCGACCCAAGCTGGTAGAACATCATCTCCTTCGAGGCGTCCCATTATGCGTGCTAAATCGGTTCTTTTGCTAGTCATCGCCCTCGGCTGCGGCGTCGTCGCGTCCGTGGCCGTTAGCCAGGTGGTCTTGGATCAGAAAGGACAAGGGGAAGTGCAGACGGTCGGCATCCTGGTTGTCTCCAAGGAAATATCCGCGTCCGCAAAAATCACCCCTGAGTCAGTCCGAATCGAGCAATGGCCATTGGATCGCGTTCCACCTGGTTCTATCTCCGATCCCAAGTTGATCGAGCAAAAGTTCACCAAGCAACGCTTGTACCCCGGCGAACCGATCATTGAAGCCAAACTGTCCAGCAAGGGTAAAGAGTTTACTGTCCCCTACGGTTATCGCATTTTCGACATCACGGTTCGAGATGAGTCCGGTGGCGGTGGGTACATCGGCCCAGGTGACCTCGTCGACGTTTTCGGTTTCTTTGAGAAAGGCCGAATCAATACCTCGACCAGCGTTAAGGTAATGGAAAACCTAGAAGTCGTTATGATCGACGGCGTGGCGGTGGTCGACCCAGAAGCTTCCGCACAGAAGAAATCAAGCACTATCCAATTGCTGGTCAAGGACTCGCAGTATGTCGTGCTCGACACCGCGGCCAACCTAGGCAAGCTGCGTCTCGCACTGCGACCACCACAGGCTGGCGATGCGTCGCGAGAAAACCGAATGGACGACGGCGAGAAGTTCATGAGCTGGTTGAAAGAGTCAGAGAAGTCTCACGTGGAAAGGGAGATCGCCGAACCGGTCGCAGTCGCTCCTCTTGAGCAACAACCATCGACGAACCATGAGATGCTGATCATTTCACCGACCAAGTCTTCTGTCTACCGCTGGACCGAAGGACAATCGCTGCCACAAAAAATCGAGCAAAATAGCGACGGGAATAATTCGCAATCTAGCGGATATCAAGCTCAAAGCTATTCCTCAGATCAGTCGGCAGCCCCCGTCAATCCTGCGAATTCCGTACAGCCTAACATGACTTGGGATCCGGTTAGCGGAAAGTGGCAGTCTGGGGGGTTTAAGGCAACCTACCCCACTAGTAAGTAATCTTGTAGCTCCCGTTGTGTCGAATAAAACGCTTGAGCGTACGTCCACCGTTAGAACGACGGTGGACAGTTCGATTGCTTGCTTTATCAGGGACGAGACAGCAAGCGTTGGATGCGCCCGAAATGTAGCCGATGGGCTGCAGTTGGTCCGACGAATGTTCACAGGGAAGTGAATCGAGATGGGACAGATGAAATCAAACGTTGTCAAACGCGCTAGCGTATTACTTGCGAGCGCTCTCGCCGCTTGGTCGATGACCGGCGGTCTGTGTCATGCGCAGACCGAGAAGATCATTCCAACTGGCCGTCTTGCCATCGCCAAAGGTCAAGAATCACTTCAAATGGTGATAACGACCTCTCAATACTTAACTTTCCCCCAGCCCATCTTGAAAGCCACCGTTCAAAACGATGCGGTGATTCAAGTGCAGCCTTCTGAGCGGAATGAGGTGCTGGTTTCCGCCATCGCAACGGGGGTCGCGCAGATCGACTTGCTCGGTGCGGATGACACGGTTTACAACGTACAAGTTGTCGTTACCGGTGACGGACGCGAACTGCAGGCAATTCTCTCCCAAGAGTTTCCCACTGCAACATTGCAAGTTCGACCAATCCAGCAAGCTGTTATTCTTTCCGGTCAAGTAACCTCCGACGAACACGTCGAGCAGGCTGTAACGATCGCAGAACAATATTATCCAACGGTCATCAATCGAATCGAAGTGATCGGTGTTCACACCATCATGCTGCAAACGCAAGTGATGGAAGTATCAAGAACCAAGCTGCGTGAATTTGGAATCGACTGGAGTTTAGGCTTCGGAAACGATTTCGTTACGAGCACCTCGAGCGGATTGATCGCACCCGGTGGAACTACCCCCGCAATCTTGAGTAGCGGCGGCGAGACTTTGAAGCTAGGGATTGTTGACAACGGAAATCAATTCTTTGGATTGCTCCGAGCATTGCGACAAAACAATTTAGCCAAGGTGATGGCAGATCCAACCGTTGTTGCAATCGACGGGCGGCCAGCTAGCTTCAACTCCGGTGGCGAATTCCCGATCCTTGTTCCTGCAGGGCTTGGACAAGTTGCAGTCGAGTTTCGTGAATTCGGTACACGATTGGACTTCGTCGCGAAGGTACGTGGTGATAGCCGGATATGGCTAGAAGTACGTCCAACCATTAGCGAAATCGACCCGGGCCGAAGCGTCGTCATCAATGGAACCAATGTCCCCGGATTGCGAAGCCGATTTGTTGATACGGCCGTCGAACTGAAGGCTGGTCAAACGTTGGCACTCGCTGGGTTGTTGCAAGTTCGAACCGAAGCATCCTCGGTCGGTGTCGCTGGACTGGCTGACATCCCTTACCTGGGTGCCATGTTCCGCAAGAACACCGAAGTTCAGAACGAAGTCGAACTGTTGATTCTCGTCACACCGAACTTTGCCAGCCCAATGGAACCACATGAAGTTCCTGCTGGTGGCCCTGGATTCAACAGCACGAGCCCGCTCGATAAAGAACTGTTCATGAAGGGCTACATCGAGACGCCCAACGCATGCGGCCCACAAGGTGACTGCCTGCCATGCATCGAGAATTCAAACAATGTGCAGTACGACAACGCTTCCGCTTCCAACAGTGCCCAAGTGAACAACATGGCCCTCAAGGGAAGTCAGCTTCATCCAACCGCTTCGGGTTTCTATCGCGAGCCAGCTCCGAAAGCCCCGTCGCAACCACAACCAGCTGCCGCAGGTGTCGCTGGAAATCGTATCCCAGCATCCCGCAGATAACCTGCAGGCTACCTCGTTCAAGTCCACCACCATCGCTTCTGATTGAATTGAACCCAAATGAGCAACGTATTAAGACTAGCTATCGTCGATCCAAACGATCAGTCACGGGAGAGCCTCAAAACAATGCTGTTGGGTATGGATATTGTTTGGCTGGACGCTGAGTGCTCGCGATACGAGTTCTTTGCGGATGTTGTCGAGCAATCGAAACCTGATGCTGCCTTGATCACACTCGATGGAAACCCAGAAAAAGCCATCTCGCTGATGGAGAAGCTTCGCAGCAATTCGCCTGAATGCGCGATGCTGGTTGTGTCCAAGAGCACCGATGGCCAGCTGATCCTCAAAACAATGAGGGCTGGGGCCAAAGAATTTATCCCGTTGCCTGTCGACGTCGAAGAGTTGCACGTAGCGCTCGAACGTGTACTGCAATCCAAATACGGCGGGTCCGATGGACGGTCACGCGGTTGCCGGATGATCGCGGTCGCAGGTGCGACGGGTGGTGTTGGTTGCACCTCTATCGCTGTTAACATTGGATGCAATCTTGCGTCCAAGGCGGAAAACTCTGTTGCGTTGGTCGATCTCGATCTCGCACTCGGGGATGCCGACGTTTTCCTGGATTCAATTCCCGATTATAGCTTGGTCGACGTTACGGAAAACGTAGCGCGACTCGACTTTCAATTGCTTCGTAAATCGCTGACCAAGCACTCGTCCGGTCTGTATCTGTTGCCTAGACCAGTGCAGTTGCAGGACCTGGAGTTGATCACCCCGGACAGCCTACGAAAAGTGATTGGTCTGCTGAGAGCTTCGTTCTCGCACGTAGTGATTGACTTGTCCAAGTCATTCTCGTTGGTCGATTTGACGGCTCTCGAGCTGTCCAACGAGATTATCCTGATGGTTCAACTCGACCTCCCCTGTTTGCGAAACATGGTTCGACTGCTGATGAGCCTGCAGCAAATGGAGTCGATTCGGGAGAAGGTCAAAGTCGTTGTGAATCGTGTTGGATTGGAGAGCGGTCAGATCAGCCTCAAGAAGGCTCGCGAAACCATCGGCCGCGAAGTTTTCTTCCAGATTCCAAACGACTACCGCACGATGGTCGAAATGAGAAACAATGGCCAGCCTCTCATTGAACAAGCTCCCAAGGCAGCGATCACACTGGCAGTTCAGCAACTGACCGATCTGCTGGTTGGTGCGGAAGTCGTCCAGACCGAAGTCGCGGAGAAAGCAGCTCCAGATCGATCGAGCGCCAACAATTGGTTGAATTTCTGGCCAGGCAAGGGCGTTGCAAAGGCCAAGACCAAATAAGCTCAGGCTATTTGAGTTTCGCTTGAACAAAGTAGCGATGACGTATCCATACCGGAGTCATGGTTGCCCGCATCGATACGGTTGCTAATGGAGTACCGAGCGACCGTGGAAATGGCGTCGGGACGTCGATGCCAAGAAAGGGGCAAGCATTCTCTGGCATCATTATCGCACGCGTCAACGCTGCTTCGATGGCGAGATCGTCAATCATCCCGCCGACAGTTAGTCCGTCGCCACGCTGGGCTGAAATGATTGCGGACGCAGCTCGAACCGATAGAGGTGGATGCGTGTCGTCCACCCACAGCGCCACGCGAATGGGGTTTGCAAATTCGGACTTGATCAAGTCCTTGGGGAGATTCGCGTAGATGTAGTTGTCCCATCGCGATACCCAAACTGGGCTCTCCATATCCAGCTGCACGACATTCTTGACCACGGCAGGTAGACTTTGCCCAAACTTTTTGGCAATCGTGGGCATGGTCGAGTAAGTGGAATGATAGAACTGGGGATGAGGACAGCCTCCTTGTTCTGCGATCAAGTATCCGGGCGTTGTGGGGTTGGTTAGCGAGACTTTGGTAACGACGTCCTTTAAGCTTGGAATTCCATTCGCTAGAGCGACCTCTCGTTTATTCGCAAAACGCTCTCTCCAAGCCAAGGAATCGTTGGTTGCAGATTGATATGCCTTGACCTTGGAATCATATCCCAGTCGTTGAGCGCATTTCATCACAGCATCGTCAAACGCCTTCGTCCACTCGTCGGTTCGGTCGCGATGAGCATATTTACCCATTACGGCAATGTGTGCCGATAAACGATCTAGGGGCGGTGGAGTGTTACTCGCTGCGGTATCCATTTCGAGGATTCGGATTGCAGTTACCACCAATTCGTTTTTGATCGCTTGCAATCGCTGTCCCCATTGAGGGTGGATCGAAACCGGAGGTCCTTGAGCACTTTGCTTGTCTAGCAAATACTGTAAAGCTATCGTTTTTTGTAGCTGGGCGATCATGTTGATTCCATCCTGGAATACAGCGTTGGTCAACTCGGGCGCATCCAGTTGTTTATCTCCCCAGGATCCTTTACCTGCTTGGATGGTATTGCCGGTTGCTTTGAGTTTTTGCATGAAGGCATCAAAATCGGCAACGAACTTTGCCGAGGCGATATCGACGGCAGCGTTGACTTGCATAATCCTGATCGATTTGGTGGCTTGCGCTAGTTTGGATTCGGCGTCCATATACTCACTGAAAGGACCTCGCTCTTGTGGATAGAGAACACCTGCGATCGACTCAAGATCATCGACGGCGGGATCCAAAATCATTTGAGCTGCGATCGGGTCCGATTCTGCTTTCGCGAACACTTCTTTGGCTTTGCTGATGCGTTTTGGAGTTCCCTTGGCCAGAACCGCAATCGCTTTATCGCGAAAGCCTTTCGCGGGCCCAAGGCCCTGAAAGGTATTGAAGCTTTCGTTGTATGCGTTCAAGTGAATTTCGTAGCGACGCTCAAATTCGGAACCGGAGGGTTCTCCTAGGGACAAGAGTCGAGCAGCCGTCCGTTTCAGCCGTTTGGAGTGCATGGAGAGTTTGCCCACCATATCTGGTTTGGGACCGGTCTTTTTCATTTGTTCGTAAAGCTTGATGCATGCGGCATCGTCTGCGACGGCAAGCTCCTGCAGCTTTTTGGATTCTTCCATGAGTCCGTGGGCGGCGATCGGTTCTGCAGGCTTGGTCAAAGTGGGCGGGCCGGCAAAAGCGGCTTGGAGCATTTGCAATGACAATCCGATTGTCAACAGACAGCAGAAGCTCCAAATCGATGATCGGTAGAAACACGAAGTCAAACGTGGGTTCCGGGAATGCGTTGAAACCGATTGGAATCGCATA
>CAIXME010000267.1 GCA_903920425.1 uncultured Pirellula sp.
CAAGTGAAAAGTGTGTGGGCCCTTCGGGCCTGAAGCCCTTGGGACTGGCGGTCCGGAGCCTCACGGCACCGGCAGAGGATGTGTCGGGCCTTCAGCCCTAGATACAAATAGCGCAACTTCAAAACGCGTAAGCGAGGGACCTTGCGCCCCTCGCTACGCGTCGTGTTGTGATGAAATGCCAAGATCCGTCACTTGTCGCGTGGTGATTCCAGAATGGTTATGCTTGCAAACGTGGTGCACAGAATTGGGAGAGATGGGATGAACGAACTCGACGCTACCAAGTCCTTGCTGGCAGCATGGGAGATGACCGTCGGAGCGCAAGAAGTCGATGTACTGTTTCAAGAGCTGCTACATCAAATGCATGCTTTGATACCCATTGATGCGATGGCGGTCTACTATCTCGATAGCCGCTCGAAGTGTCTTGCATTAATTGGTGCATGCTCCGAGCAAACGCAACAGTTGAACTTGGATAAATCGGTCGCATGTAGCGATGCGAAATGGCTGGCCCTCGATACATGGAGCCGAACGGGATCGCGGCTAACGCAAATCGGTCCGAAGCGAGCCGGTAAATTGAGCGTCCTGACGCCAAATTCTTTTCGCAGCGATGTGGTTGCTATCCCGCTTCGGCCAAACCGCCACCAGCCGTGCGACCCTTCGACGCCAACTGGTGCTGTCGTCTTTGAGATTGGTATAAATCGAGCACTACGTCCCGAGCACCTAGACTTTCTAGATCAATGGGCTTCGCCCCTTTGGCTTGCCTTGGATATGTCCGTTCGTCAAATTTGGCCGGACAATGCAAATTTAGAGGCTATTGCGGATAGCGCCGGTACCAAAGCCAATCGAATCGATGAAGCACGTGAGGCGATTGTCGGGTCCGATACGGGACTGCGCGCGGTGATGGAACGCGTGCAAATTGTGGCTCCTTCGGACATGCCGGTTCTCATTCTAGGTGAGACGGGTACCGGCAAAGAAGTCGTCGCGAGAGCCATTCACGCCCGCTCCCCAAGACACTCCAAGCCATTTGTTCGCGTAAACTGCGGTGCTATTCCACCGGAACTCATCGACTCACAGTTATTTGGTCATGAGCGAGGCAGCTTTACCGGAGCATCCGACCAACGCAAAGGATGGTTTGAACGCGCCGATGGTGGTACGTTGTTCTTGGACGAGATTGGTGAATTGCCCTTAGCGGCTCAAGTGCGGTTGTTACGAGTGCTTCAGGATCATCAAATCGAACGAGTGGGTGGACAAGAAAATATACATGTCGATGTTCGTATCGTCGCTGCCACGCACCGCGATCTTTCGGCGATGGTTCATCAACGAACCTTTCGTGAAGACCTCTGGTATCGGGTCAACATGTTTCCTATCCTGCTTCCAGGACTTCGAGAGCGGGTCGAAGATATTCCGTCATTGGCGCGTCACTTTGCCAGGCGCGCTGCCAATCGCTTCGGACTTCCCTTTGTGGAACCGCTTCCGTCGGACATCAAGCAGTTGATGGACTATCGATGGCCAGGCAACATTCGTGAACTACAGGCCGTTATCGATCGCGCCGTCATTCTCGGTGGTGGAGCGCATCTAGACGTTGCGAAGTCGCTTGGCAACGCATTTCAGCAGCCCGCAGTCTCGGCCGTATCGGTCCCAAATGAGCCAACTTTTTACGAAGTGATACCGGAGTCTTTTGTTGTCGCAGCGACCCCGCCAACAACGGTACCTTCTTTCGAAGAAGCTGGGCCTGTGGATTC
Organism: uncultured Pirellula sp.; assembly: GCA_903920425.1. Classification (GTDB taxonomy): domain Bacteria; phylum Planctomycetota; class Planctomycetia; order Pirellulales; family Pirellulaceae; genus JBKCUI01. Next base: position 1,740 of record CAIXME010000267.1, read on the forward strand.
GTTGGACTCAGCGATTGTCAGGCATATAGAACGAGCGCTCGCAGCAACCAATGGGCAAGTCGAAGGCTCACGCGGAGCAGCCAAGCTGCTCGGGGTCAATCCGCATACACTGCGAGCCAAAATGCGAAAGCTAAAAATCGACTGGGATCGTTTTCGTCGCTTCTGATTTATCCACGACCGATGTTTTCACACAGAGTCACAGAGGCACAGAGATTTCAGCCATCCAGCTGAATGTACCATTGCTCTTAACCTTCGATGCAAACGGACGCTCATCCATTGCGATGCTTCGTCGCAAATCAAATTGATTCTTGAATGTATTCCTCCTCCGCGTCTCCGCGTCTCCGCGTGAGGCATGATCCCTGAAAACGAATCTCTCAGGATCTTTGTTTTCACACAGAGTCACAGAGGCACAGAGTTTTCAGTGCCCAGCTTGCTAGATGGACCATTGCTCGTCACCGTCGATGCCGATGGACGCTCGTCCATTGCGATGCTTCGTCCCATATCAATTTGATTCTTGAATTTGTTTCTCCTCCGCGTCTCCGCGTCTCCGCGTGAGGCATGATCCCTGAACAAGACCCAAATACTGCAAGAAGCAACCGATCCTAGACTCGCCAAAATGCGGAATCGCGTTTTGCCTGATATGGAATAGCCAAGTGAGGCGTTTCGATCGCGGTCTGGTTTTGAAACAAAGAGTCGACGCCAGCAATCACCATGCCTGACGTCAGCAACGTACGCTCTACCGGATAAGGTGTTTTCTGGGTGAGCACGACATCTTCGATATGACGCGCTAACGGATTAAAGAAATCGGCGGTTGTCGAACCATGAGTCGGCATTGGCAAATACATTTGGCACGAAACAATCAGCTTGTTGTCGGACCTCATTCCCGCGTAGTTAAAGTCTTGGATTGGACAAAGCAACAACGTTGTCTTGAACCCATCTAGATGTTCGATGAAGTATGCTGTGACGTTGCCACCAAACGTCTTCTTTGCCCATTCGAAAGTGATGGGATCGGTTGGGTACCCTCCATCCACCGGTAAATTGTGGCTCCGCGTCAGTGCGGAAACAATCAATCGCCGAGTATGCTCGCGTTCCGATGTCTCCAGCACGCTCCATACCCGATCACCCTTGATCGCAATTACACTCTTTAC
>CAIXME010000268.1 GCA_903920425.1 uncultured Pirellula sp.
TGTCCAAGATTTTGTACCAACGCGGACTAAAGCGTTACAGCGGGTTTGGCGGTTAAAAAACGCCGTCCCTGCATCAATCATCCCCAGCCACCTCTCCCTCACGCATTGGGTCGACAAACATGCAGATTCGAAAATTAGGAAAAACGCAACTTGATGTGAGCGTTCTGTCGATCGGTGGACTCTACACATCGTCGCTAGCCGGTGGCGCTGAGGAAACACGACGCATTCTGAATCGGGCCATCGAGCTCGGAATCAACGCCATCGATACCGCGCCAGCATACGCTGACAGCGAGTTGACCATTGGGAAAGCGATCGCAGGGTTGAATGCCCCGCTGATCATTACAACCAAGCTTGGCGGGCGACCACAGCCGTTTCAGCCTCAAAGCAAAGACGCATTACGGCAATCGGTTCACGAGAGTTTGAAGCTACTCGGGCGAGATACCATTGATACGCTCATGATCCATGAGCCCGATCGACCGCAGCAGTACGGATGGTGGTCAAGTTATGATCCATTAGATGGTCCCGTTATTGAACTGATGGATGAACTGAAACAAGCGGGCACCATTCGATTCACAGGTTTAGCAGGTACAACAGTGACGGAGATGACGTCATTGGTTCGAAGCGGCATTTTCGATGTTCTACTTACCGCATTCAACTACAACCCCTTGATTCGTGAAGCAAATGAGGAACTGATCCCAGCTGCTACCGAACAAAAAATGGGCATCGTTTTGGCTTCGGTACTCGGCCAAGGTTTCCTAGCTCGAAGATTTGATTCCGAGCTAACCAGGCCGTCAACTTGGTTGTCGACCAAGCGACGTGACCAATTCAAAGCGTACTACAAGTTGCTGGATGAGACTGGCATGTCACCGATTGAAATGGGGTTGCGATTCGCCATTTCGAATTCATTTGTATCAACCGTTCCGATTGGCTGCAAAACGATGGAGCAATTGGAACTGAGCGTCCAAGCAATCAACAAAGGCCCCTTGCCCATCGATGTCCTCGCACAATTGGATCAAATCGCGAGCATTTGCCCAATGCGTTCCTTTGAAGAACCCATGATTCTCCCGTTTGGAAAGAACTATCACGGCCCCGGAATCGCCAATATGGGTGCGGCAGTTCAAGTTGGGAAGTTAGAGCAGTAACGATTGCCGCCGACAGTTTGTACGTTTAAACAAAAAAGCCTGGCGAATATGTTCCATTCGCCAGGCTTTTTTTGTGGAGTCCACTTACAAAAACCGAGTCAGGCTTGGCCCGATGTTAGTTTTCGGGTACTTCAGCAATGAGATGCTGCATGGCGGCGATTTTATGTCCAACAAACAGCACGTTATGAATGTCGATTTGCTCTCGCGTCGCCCCGGACGTGCGAACTTGCAAGTCGCCCGACCCCAGGCCCAGCAACCAATGGCGGAATACGTCGTCCTGATGCTTTTCAAGCATCATCCCTTGCGTGTTATAACTTTTGGATCCGGACCCGAGCAACGATTCGAATGTTAGTTGTCCAGCATCTAGTTTCCAATAACTCATGCGATCCAACCCAAAAACAACGATGCACCACATCGCAAAGAGCAATGTGGAGAACCAAAGATAGGCGCTCGAGTTCAAGTAAATCTTGTGGCTTAGGAACCAGCCAAAAAACTGTTCCCACACGTTGAAATACAAGAGCAACACAAACGTCAAAACGATCCCCATGATGACGATCCCAGACGCCAAACCGCGCACAGAATAATTCGTCACCAGAATTACCAAAAACAACACTCCAAAGAAGATCAGTCCCAAATTGCTGCTTTCATGGATGAGCGTCTTGGTGACACCAATCTCCTGAGGTTTTCCGGCGGCGTAGGTCAACGCGGCCATGATGTAACCGGTCAACCAAACGGGCCACCAATAAAGCAACGCCGAGTGGCTATAAATTTTGAGGCTGGTTGGAGCCCGACCAGAAGCGGCTTTAGGGGCTTCTGGAGCTATCGGAGATTCGGTTGTACCGCTCATGAAAATCCTCTTTCAATTTTGGAATCGACAATCCTGTAGAAAGCACCGCGTCTGCTGAGAGACTCGTCTGTCGCATGAAATCATCAAGCTAGGTACGGCTATCTCAAACATTGCCTGGCACCATAGCGGTTTCATCACCGGCATTGGAGCTCGATGAAGCATTTCGCTGCGCGGGTGCATTGTAACCTCGATTCGCTTTTGGAAAACGGATCTTGAACCCGACGGGAAAAAACGACCCGAAAAGCAGCGATTATGCAAGTAGCGTGCTCAAAACCGGGTCGAAACGGGCACTCATTGCCTCCAAACCCCGGACTTGATCTCGCGACGCAATTCCGCCACTTCTTCCATGCTTTGGTCTTCGCATTCTCGCAGAACTTGCAACGCTTCGGACTCTCTTCCCGTCTGCGCCAAAACCCGAGCAAGCCCCACCATGGCCGTCTCATCAGCCCCATGCTGAATCGCCAAGCGAAAGTATTCTTCTGCTTTGGGCATGTCTTCGTACACGCCCTCCGAAACCCAGCCCAACTCCTCGTATGCAGCAAAATGAGAATCGTCGCATCGAAGCGCCGTTTGGTAACATTCGATCGCTTCTTCGATCGGATAGTCGTCGTCGCTCAATTGCAATGCGTCGCCCAGAGCAACCCAGAGATCGGGGCAGCTCGCGTACGAAGTACTCAGATCTCTCAGTTTCGCAATGACTTTTTTGTTGTAGACGTGATTGGACTGAATTTGTTCAATGGAGTCGTAGGGTTCCAATGAAATCATCTCCCGATATCTAAATGATTAACCAAGCTCGATGTCGACGGTATGATGCCCCCGATCGTCTGTTAGTGTAACCCATGGATTCGGTAGTTCCACGCCGTCCATCGAGATTCTCTCGATGTTGGACCCTCGTTGGCAGTTGAGAAACGTAATATGGTAGAACGTTTCTCGGTAGCGATAGTGAATCTTGTAGCTGGTCCAATCTCTAGGAGGTCGAGGATGGAAAAGCAATCGATCGACATTGAGCTCTAGCCCAAGCAGAGATTCCGAGATCAATCGGTACATCCACCCCGCCGACCCCGTGTACCAGGTCCAACCGCCTCTGCCTATATGCGGGGCAACCGCGTAGACGTCGGCAGCGACCACATAGGGCTCGACACGGTATTTGGCGATCGAATCAGGAGTGGCACCATGGCTGATCGGATTGATCATACGGAACAATTCCCAAGCTCGATCGTTATCCTTCATGGCAGCAAATGCCATAATCGTCCATATCGCAGCATGAGTGTATTGCCCTCCATTTTCACGTACTCCGGGAACGTAACCTTTGATGTAACCGGGGTTCAATGCAGAATGATCGAACGGTGGATCGAGCAATTGAATGAGTCGATCGTCGCGACGGACCAATCGGCGATCCAAACTGTTCATTGCCGTGATAGCCCTATCGCTGGTACCGGCTCCTGACAATATAGACCAGCTCTGGGAAATCGAATCGATCTGACATTCCTCGTTCTCAGCTGAGCCGAGCGGAGTCCCGTCATCGAAATAGGCTCGACGATACCACTGGCCGTCCCAAGCACTCTCTTCGATATTTCCGCGGATACGATTTGCTTCCAAATGGTACCGTTCGGTTGTCGCGGCATCGCCGCGTTGGCTCGCCAGATCAGCGAATTGATTCAACACGTCGTACAGAAAGAACCCGAGCCAAACACTTTCTCCCTTGCCGTGCTGCCCAACGAGATTCATCCCATCGTTCCAATCTCCGCACCCCATCAATGGTAAGCCATGCTCACCAAACCGCAGCGCATGGTCCAGAGCCCGTTGCGCATGTTCGTAGAGTGAGCCTATATCGGCAGATACCTGGGGCAGGTCATAGTTCGCTTCTTCGTCATCATGTAGCAGTCGCGTAGTCAGGAAAGGAACGCGTTCGTCGAGCAATCCGGTGTCTCCGGTGGTGGAGACATAACGGCAAACCGCCAATGGTAGCCATAGAAAGTCATCCGAAAAGTGTGTTCGAACGCCTCGCCCAACGGGTGGGTGCCACCAGTGTTGCACGTCCCCTTCTCGGAACTGACGACCTGCCGCTCGCAGCAGCTGCTCTCGCAAGATCGAAGGTTGTGAATGGACCAAAGCCATCGCATCTTGCAATTGGTCTCGAAATCCGTAGGCCCCTCCCGATTGGTAGAATCCGGTTCTCGCCCACATGCGACATGCTAGAGTCTGATACAAAAGCCAGCCATTAGCCAAATAGTTTAGCGATGCATCTGGGGTCTCAACATGCACTGCACCAAGAGTTTGGCTCCAGTAGTGCCACACTCCTTCTATCGCGCGGTGCGCGCTGGTTAGACCTCGATGACGCTGCACCAATTGCCTCGCCTTGGTCGCGTTTTCAGCAGCCCCCATCGTAAACACAACCGTCCGCTCTTGACCGACGTCGAGCTCAAACACAGTTTGCATAGCGACGCAAGGATCGAGCCCAGATCCGACTTTGCCCGATAGTCTGGTACGCAGCAATGCTGCCGGATGAGTCATATCTCCATTACGGCCAATGAACTCGCATCGATCGCAGGTGATTGTTCTCACCGACTCGCTACAGTCAAAGAACGCAACCTGTTCCGAAAATTCAGAACTATATGGGTTCCTCGCAAAGACCGCGTTAGTAACCGGATCGACTTCGGTACCAATATGCATCTGCGATTTGCTACGAGATTCTCCCAATACGAGTTCGGAATAGCTAGTTACCGACAGTTGGCGAGGTCGTCCGGACTGGTTCGAGATCTTTAACTTCGAAAACTTGATTGGCGAGTCGATGGCCACATACACGCACAACTCCGTAACGATACCATCGTCAGAGCAATCAAATATGCTGTAACCGAAACCATGGCGAGTTACGTAGGTACTTGTCCCACGTGCTGGCGCAGGGGCAGCAGACCAAATTCGTCCCGTCTCCTCGTCCCGAATGTAGATCGCTTCGCCGCATGTATCGGACACAGGGTCATTGTTCCAAGGCGTTATTCGGAACTCATGACTATTACCAACCCAAGTGTAACAACTGCCTGATTCCGAAATCACGGTCCCAATCGATTCATTTGCGATCACGTTCACCCACGGAGCCGGAGTCGATTGCCCTGCCATTTGCGTGATGACGTACTCCCGACCGTCCTGGCTAAAACCTCCCAAGCCATTAAAGTATGCAAGATCCTGTTTTGCAGCTGGCGCTGAAGGCCTGATAGGATAGGTTTGCTTTTTTGTAGGCCGATGCGCTGGCAACATCAATTCGGATCGACAGCGACGATTCGCTTGGTCGGCCAACGACCCTGCGTCATCCGAGAGCACAACGCGCGCCACCGTTTGCAGCAGAATGCGATCTTCATCTGACATCTGTTCACCGCGACGGACAAATACGCCCCCAGGCCGATCGACGAGTGCAGACTCTGTACTGGCAGCCAGCAGATCCATGATCGCTTCTTGCAATGATTGTCGATAGACGGAGTCGTCTTCATTCCAAATCACGAGATCGACGGGCAATCCCTTCATACGCCAATACGCGTGAGCTTGTATCGCTTGCCGCACAAGTTCGATGCGTTCGTGGTCTCGGATTCGAACTAGGACAATAGGCAAGTCACCAGAGATTCCATAACTCCACAATGAAGATTGGCTCCGGCGGTTCTTGCATAGTATGCTCGACTTGGCCCGACGATAAGAAGACGGGTAAATGATCGAACCGCACAATCTTCCGTATGCTTGTGCATCTGACTCGGTCGCGTTGAGTTGCTGCAACAGAATTGGACCTCGCGTCCAAGCCAACTCGAAGACCCGGTCTGTTAGGTTGGTGTCGCGATACTTCTCAGCAAACTCAATGACCCCCTCGCGGGTTTTGGACACACCCGTGACGAGATCGATTTGGGCCGATTCATTTGGCTGTAGCAAAAACGTGTGTCTGATACTGACGATAGGGTCCAGTGTGGCCCCTTGCGTATTAGACAGCGGAGCCACATCGTCAAAAACCATGGGATCCGAACGATGCCGTCCCCGACCTAGGAATCGCATGCGGTCGGTTTCATACGACGCTTCACCAACGCTGTTGCCCGTGGCGGTCATCATATGGATCATCCAAGGCGGACTTTCTTCTGCCGATCGCCTTCTCCTGGTCGAAACAATCGCTTGATGCGTTGGGAGAATTTCAGTCTGAACGAATAGATTGCTGAATGCCGGATGTGCCTCATCGTTAGCCAATGCCGCCAAGACAACTTCGGCGTAACTGGTAACCTCAATCGTCCTCGGACGGTCGGATCGATTGGTTATCTTGGTCCGACGCAATTCCAAATCATCGTCGGTGGCAACGGTCACCAACGTATAGGTTTCGATTTCATCATCAATGCGTCTAAATTCAGCTCGCGATTGAGTGAAGATAGCCTCGTATTTCATGGCTACTTTGCATGTTGGTTGATAGCTGGTCGACCAGGTTTCGCCGGTTTCGACATCTCGCAAATAGCAGAACAATCCCCAACAATCGCGTGTGGAGTCTTCGCGCCACCGGGATACCGATATCCCTTCGCATCGACTGTAACCACCCCCTGCACTAGAGATAGCGACATGGTACCTTCCGTTGGACAACAGATGGACTTCGGGGGTCGGGCTATTCGGATCGGTAAAGATCCGCATGATCCCAGCTTCCTCTGCGGATGCACTGCGAGTTGCGTTTGCTTCGGTCGCATGAGGGTATACCGGTACTGTCGCTCTCGGAATCCGTTCGTGCAACAGAAGATCTGCAGATCGAAAACTGGGGTCTGCCTCGAACCGGCGTTGCATGGGCTTGTCGCACAGTACATAGGCAAAGGACAAAAGGCTCATTCCAGCATGGTGAGCCATCACCTGTTTGATCGTCACGCTATTAACGCCGGGAGGAAGTCGCGATGGAGTAAAATCGATCGCTTCGTAAAGTCCATACCCGCTGCTTTGCCCCTCGTTGGTCAGCCGCTCTAGATTCCTACAAGCAGCCTCGGGAGCAATCATCAAAGCCATCGCGCTGGCGTAGGGTGCAATCACTAGATCCTCGGCAAGCCCGCGTTTGAGCCCCAAGCCCGGCACCCCAAATGCTCTATATTGGTAGTTTAAATGCAAATCGACCGTGTTATACCCTGACTCTGAAATCCCCCATGGTACACCTCGTTGCCGTCCGTATCGAATCTGACGCTTCACCACCGCTCGGTACGTTTGATCGAGCAAGGTATGGTCGTAGGTGGGCATGACCAGCAGTGGCATCAAGTATTCGAACATCGAACCACTCCAACTAAGCAATGCAGGCTCACCGGCGGCTGTGGTCAGCAATCGACCGAGTGAAAACCAATGCGACGTATCGAGTTCACCACTGGCGATCAGCACGAACGTGACCAGTCGAGCCTCTGAGGCTAACATGTCATAGCAACTGCTATCCAAGCGATTTTCGGTAGCATTGAATCCGATCGCAAAGAGCTTCATGGATTTACTCTTGAGGAAATCGAAGTCCATGACCGCTGTTTCATCGCAGCGCAACGCGAGATGCTCGAGGGACTGTATGCGAAGCGTGGCGTTGGTACTGGCAGTCGCGATGTTCTGCCGCAGTGAGGCCAGCCAACCCAAAAGCGATGCAGACTCGGGAGTGGTAGCCTGAACAGCCAGCGACATCGCGCTGCTCAAGGCGTCGATCGAGGGAGTTAAGCGGTCGGGCAAGGCGACGATTTCTCGCAACGTGTTAGCTGACGTGGAGGCGTGATAGAGGACACGAAACGAACTCCATAGCTGCTTTTGCTCCTGCGATTCAGGCACCCAAGCGTCGCTAACGGGAATGGGACTAATCATCCAGGAGGAAAAGAGTTTAAGATCGTTCGAATGTTGCGAAAGCAAATCCGCGAACGCATGCGTCCACCATCGCTGATCTTCCCCTCCATCCTCTGTAGTCGATATCGATTGAAAAATCGTATCCATGCGTTCAAGGCGAGAGATCGCTTCGCCCGCTGTAGACGTGGGACTTCGCAGCTCCGCAAGAATCCTAGCAAACCCCTGAGACGCTTTCACTCCTTTCTTTCGTTCGCTCGCCGAGTTTTCGGCTGGCAGCGAATCTAGAATGGCCGACTCAAGCTCCGCACGTATGGTGAGCGTATCCGTTAGCCCCTCAAAACAACGCTTGTCCCACGTCTTTGCGTCTGTGAGCTCCCGGATCCCGCTTGAGAGCACCCTCAAATGGCCCAGGAAGTTTCCGCTGTCTACCGTGGAAACATAACGCGGCAAAAGCGGTGACAGTGAACGAGTGTCGTACCAGTTATAAAAATGGCCATGGTACCGTTCCATCTTACTCAACGTATCCAAGGTTCTCGACGTCCGAGCCATCAAGGTTGATACGTTGCAGTATCCAAGGTCGAGAGCAGTCAA
>CAIXME010000269.1 GCA_903920425.1 uncultured Pirellula sp.
CGGGGCAAGTCGAGCTTTTCCTGGATTTTGAATGGCTGGTGCCGGCAGTTAGCGGGCAGATCTGGGGGCGCTATGAAACGCCGCCCTACACCACCGATTACGTGTTCACTCGGCCCGAACGATTTGAGCCACTACGCTCCGAAAATTTGCGAGGAAAAGCGTTCGCGGCTGACCCGTATCCTCTGACAACGCCCGACGGCTGGAATCGTATCCGCCCCATGGACTATCAGCCCACTTTAGAACACTGCGAGCTGGTGCCTACACCTGGACGACTCCTTTTTGAACGTGTTGCATTTCGCGGCGACTATCACACCATACACATCAATCCTAGTTGCGGTAGCTATGACGATGTACGGCTCAATGGCGAACTCCGCATGCCTTGCGGTTGGACACCACTGTGGCAGATCGGTATTGATCCGCGGCCGGGCACCCGCATCCTGCCAGCGAGTTCTATCGCTGAAATCCATTGCTTCATGCGGCAAGCGCTTGGGGCTCGCGATGTTACGCACCAGCTCGAATATTGGAATGGCGAATTGGCAGCGGTTTACACGGGCATGGACATCAACGGCAAACCTACTCGTCAGGCATTCACACCGGTAGAGCCGCTAGCCGACCCACGGGATTTTGGGCCCGGGGTAAGCGAAATCCTTTGCGGCGGCATGATGGCCTACATGCTTGACTCCCGTAGAAGCATGCTGGAACATAATTTTCACGAAGGGACTCGTGCTCGTCTGCGCGAACATGCTCCTGATATCGTCCGTGAAATTGATGAGATTCTGAAGATGGTTGACTCGTCAACAGAACAGGTTTTGCCAGAGTATTTCCGAGACGGATTTGCCCCGTCCTTCGTTAAAACAAAAACACACGTCATCGGCCAGCAATGGTTACAACAAACGCGAGAGCTTTTCGTTTCATTTGCTCAATAAGGCACATTCGGATACACGTTACAACATGGATACGTCGCGGCCAAAACCATAGGGTGCCGGCGCAATGCTCACCATGCCCGCGCTGAACTCCGTAATGCAGAAAGCGTGGGCAGGGAATCGATCGACTAATCCGGCGGTTGTATGGTTGTCGCGATCTAGTGTGGCGCGAGGAACTTGAAAGGCTCTGCCTTTTCGAAGTTTGTCGTCTGGTCGCCGGTCGTGTCTGGCTTGCCCACGAGTGTCAGCTTGCGAACGCCGCTTCCTTCTTTGAAGTCGATCTTGTCTAACTTCACCCACAATGCTCCGGGACTATTTGTGTCTTGGTAGTAATAGACGAGGTTCTTTTGATCCGAGACAGTCAACCAGATTGTCGATGACAGATTGGGTTGGTCCTTCTTTCGGATGCCACGTGGTACGCTGACATTTCGCATTACGCTGAATACCGCAGCGATGGCTTCGCGAGGCTTTTCGGACTGTTGGCATGCGTTGATGTAATACGTCGCTCTCGCAAAACGATCGGCCGCTCGAACGGTACCAGGCAGCATAACTGCCCCGTCAAACTCTTTCCAGTACTCATTGATTGCGATCTGCTTGTCGTAAATCGGCGAATTGGTCATGACTTGGTATTCCTTGCCATGATGAACGACGAGCTTGCCATGAACGTACTCGAAGATTGCCGAATCGCCAGAGGCGTCTGAAATCGAGAGGTGCACGCTACCTTTCATTCCGTTGGGTGCTACAACTGGAACGACTCGAAACGACTCCTTCTTTATCTCCGTCACGGCATCTTCGACAGAAGCAAAGTTGTCCAGTAAATATTGTGCCCATGCACTGATGCATACGCCAGGTCGTTTGTCTTCTTCCGATGGGTACTCGGACTCCGCCAAATACAGCATGTTGGCAACGAGACCTTTCTCGTTCATACCATCGGCGGTTCCTCCTTCGTAAATGGAAGTGACGATGCTGCCATGCTTACTGGTCCATTCAAGCGATCCTTTGCCTAGCCCACCGTCACGCTTCATTCCGCGAGGAAATGCCCACAGGTTGGTCTGCATGTCTTCAACCCAGTCCATGGACCTACCTGTAACCGTTTGCTTTTCCTTGCCGAAATACACAGCACGTGTGCAAGCATCCGCTACGGGAAGCTCAACCACACCGCAAGTAGATAAAGCCGCGATCGCGATAACAGGGGCGGAAAGCAAAAAACGTCGACGCATTACATAGATCCTACAGAGTGAATGGAAAGGCTCGCCCATGACTAGATAAAGCACAATAATTGCGACGAATTGTACTCGATCGGCATCCCAATGGCGCCGCACATTCACTTGAATGCGATCTATACCCGCTAGGGTGCGAGAAGCTCGTTAAAAATTGACTGACGAAGTGAAAATCAGACATTGCTCTGCCAGTTGAGCTACAGCTTCCTTGCAGAAGCTGATGAGATTCGAACTCAGGACACATGTACTCCGATTTGGCAGTCAGTCAAAAAGACTTGCCGCAACGATTTCCCATTGCGACGAGCCAAAAAATGCAACTGAGCGAATTGGTTTGTTCAGATACTTCGATTCTGGTTTGATGTAATCCAAACAGGCAGTTCAGTTGCCAGAGCCGATGACTGGATTCTCACCAGTCAGAAGCTTTGGGCTGTCGGGTACAAGGAGTAAATGGAAGACAAAAGGTTCACCAGTTTGGCTTCTACTTTACCGCTTGCACGGTACTCCGCTGCAAACAGAAACGCAATGGTTCGAATCTTGTCTAACGCCTTGGAAGCCCTAGTTTGCATCCAGGCGAATACTCCTCTATGTTAAAACGATGTAGCGTAGAGGACACTGTTCTGTTCAGTCCCCAAAAGTAAAACACAGAGGATCGCAAAGTGAAGACGGCTGAGCAAGTCTTAGAGATCACCCGATGGGATCAGTTCATTGCGGTTTTCGGTTTGGCGCTAGGCGTCTACGCCATTTCTTATCTTATCAATACTCAGGACGATTTGCGTTTTTGGCTCAATCAAGAGGGGTGTTCCCAAACAGAGTTCACTGTGACTCAAGTCAAGCGAGTACCCATCGGCGACAACGATGTCGATATTTTCTTGGTGGGTAAAGTCGCTCGCACCAATGAAGAAATCCAATTCCGCGACTGGCTGATCTTTGATCCTCGATTGAAAAGCCAATCGGACTACGCTGCTTGGTCCGAAATGGACGACAAATCAAAGATCGGCGTCAGTTTTCCGATTTGGTTTTCAAATGAAGGGTTGCGGATTTACTATGTGACCGAGTTCCCAGAGAAGCCGACGGGGCTACGCGCCCTACAATGCTTGCTGCTCAATGTGACCTACTTTGGGCTATCGTTTTACTGTGTGGCTCGTGGATTTCGCAAAGCAATGCGACTGCATGCGGCGGATTCCAA
>CAIXME010000270.1 GCA_903920425.1 uncultured Pirellula sp.
CTAGCTCCCAGCATTCCGCGTGCTCTCGCGGCCATCTGCCACAAAGCAATTTCCAAAAAGCCGGAGGATCGATACTGCGAGGCAGGTGCACTCGCGTCAGACATCGAAGCTTACCTGGCGAACGACCCCGTCCAAGCTCATCCCGAGCGATGGTGGTTCCGCGTGGATCGCATCGCTACGAAACACCGAACCTTGGCATGGTCTGTCGTGCTATCCCTGTTTGTCATCTCGACCGTATCCATTATTGCAGCAGCAACGATCCATCAAGCGAGAACCCAAGAGCGAGCCGCTCTCGCCATTGCAAAGAAAGAGCAAGCAGAAAAAACGATCGCGCTGGAGAGCGAGAAACTGGCGCACCAAGCAGCAGTCACCCAATTGCAGTCCGCCCGAGAATCGATCGACGATTGGATTCTTGGGCTCGACGCTGACCTGGGACTTTACCCTGGTCTAAGCCCATTGCGAATGCATTTGCAAGATAAAGCCGACGCACATTACCGCGTCCTCTCCCGGCAATCAACCACAACGCCTCTGATGAGCCTCGAGGTTGCTCGTGCCAAAATCAGGCTTGCAGAAATTGAGTATGCCAAGCAGAACGCCAAAGAGTCCGAGTCACTTTTCCAGTCCGCAATCACGCAATTAGAACACGAGCCATTCCCGTTCGATACAGACTGGCACGATATCGCAACTATTCAAATGGCGCTCGCGAAAGTCGGGTTCGTCAAAGTGCGAGTGAACTCGAGTCCTGAAGCAGATAACGAATTAGACATTATCGATTCTGCTTGCTCGGAACTAGAAAGCATATCCGATCGCTCACCAGTGTCGGCCGAAGCGAGAACCGCGTTAGCAAAAGCCATACAAGTCAAAGCAGCTGCCCTTTTTGCCTTTGGCGATCCTACTGGAGCTCAGTCCGAAGCAGAACGTGCCTTGGTTGTCGCGGACAAACTGGAAACGAGAGACAAGCAAGCGTGTTCCCATCGACTACTACTGAGTCTTTTGGAGGATCTAGCTCGCTATCGTCTGGCACAGAATCACTATGCAGACGCCTTGTCGGCATACCGACAAACAATCGCAGTTTACGATGCCATGCTCTCGGGCGGTCGATTGAGACCGGATTGGTTGGAGTCACGAGCAAATGCAAAAGTACAGGCAGCTTTGTGTCATAGCCAAATGATTCAGCCCAACGAAGCTGTCACCAATCTCGAATCGGCTGAGACGGATTTGAAACACGCATGGGAGATCTTCGGCGGTGTTTCTGTGTTTCACGACAAGGTGTCCCAAGTATACAAAAGCTTAGGATATTCGTTTCTGCTCGTGGGAGACTCAGAGCAAGCAGAAAGAGTACTAAGCCAGAGTATTGACTCTATGCAACGCAGCCTGCGGGATTCGATCCCCACCATGCATAGCGCTCTCCAGTTCGCCCAAAGTTACCTTTGGATGGCCATCGCAATCGAATCGAACTCCAGCACCGATTTCTCCAAGCAACTTGATTTAGCAGCCAAGGAAATAGCAAAGCTAGTTGAATGGAAATGCCAAGACCCAAGCATTCCATTCATGCAAATGCAGCATGCATGGCTACTCGGCCGACATCAATGCCGTGAGGGGGCGTTAGACGACGCAGAAGCAACGTTGCAACGTGCCTTAGCAAATGCAATGACCACAGATCCGAACAACGCCCCCCCAGATCAGCTGCTCGTTCGCGGTCGTATCCTGCGCGTACTCGCTCGCATCGCGAAGCGCAGATCCAACGAACAAACGATGAACGAAAAGCTGGCCGAAGCACGCCATTACTGGCAGATCGCACAGCAAGCTGGCGGACGCGTTGGTGCGACTGCAGCGTTTGAGCGATTAGAGTCCATGTGCGAAGATTCCTCACTCATGGAATCGGAAAGTATCCAAGCCTGGACGCTGGCCAAAGAACTAACAACCAAATACGAGACATCGCCTCGCGCTTGGTTTTTGATGGCGGAAGCGGCATTCCTCCGCAATGAGTTGGAGGTGGCTCGAACGGCTCTATCCAAAGTAGAGCGATTACGTCGCAGCACGCCCGAGGACAGATTACTCAAAGAACTCATAGAGCAAAAAAACGCGTCCGATTCCACAATCGGTGTCGAAGCTCGTCACGCTGGGATAAGCGAACGAAACGCCGTGACGTGTTTGCCCGATACGCATGCAGAATTCCTATTGCATCTGTTGGACGACAAATCCCGTCCAACGCGTTAAGAATAACCTGCGAAGAATTCTATCGAATCCGTTTTAAGACAGGTATTGGAGAAGCAGGCAACGCCGCCACAGCGGGCGTAATCTTCATCGTCACTTGACTTGCGACTTTCAATGCATGCTTCTTGAACTTGCCGACTTGGTAAAACTGAACAGATCCAAGTTCCCCATCGTTGGTTGGGGCAACCGTTTGGAATTGGGAATCCGATTGACCTGGGTCTTCGACATCCAACCAAAAACGATGAACACTTAGGTTCCCCTGAGGTGCATATTGACGTTCGACTCGCGTCGAATGGATTGGAGTTGTCCATTTCGGAATCCACTCCGTAACATCCATTGCGGAATCACGCGACATTAGCACCACGGTCAGGCAGTTTTTCTCAACTCGAATCTGAAATGATACCGATTGGCCTGGGATGTTTCCTTCCATCGTCTGCAGACCTGTGTCGGTGTGCGAAAGAAGTTGCTTGGTTAAAGCGACCTCTAGAGTAGGGGGATCGATTTGGTCTGTGCACCAGAATCGAATGTTCGCTCGATCTGCATCCTCCGGCCAATCGCGAGTATTGAGATGCAATACAGGATTCGGAGTACTAGGCATCCAGGTTCCATCAGCAAAGAAGTAGGTACCCTCTCGCTTGGAACTAGCCATGTCGGCAGCTACGGGTTCGATTTCAATCCAAACATGCTTTGGACGCTGAGCAACTTGTTCGTCACTACGCTGCATTGACAAATCCCATTCCAGCCCGTTCTCGCGAACCCTCGGAGGGTGCACTCCTAGCAGGAATGGCGTTTGCGTTCCGTTGGCATTTAAAATCTGCGAGCGAACGGGCTCTCCAGAATCGGAGTACGTCGCCGAAACCATGCGTTCGTCGGGGCCGAGCAGCATACGCAACGCATTGCGCGGGCTAATCGGAAGAATGTGCTTTTGATTTCGATACTCAATCCAAACGGGCGTATTTTCCTTGAGCTTGGTAGGCAGCACCAAAGGGGTGTCGCACTGGCCAAACCACTTTTCACCTGTCGCCAACTGGACCGAGTAGGAATCAGGCATCGCAATAGACTGGAGCCTTTCTACTAGTTGCATCGCATTGGCAATTTGCATTGACGAGGAACCACCTGTCTCTTCTGCTAAACGGCGATATTCGTTGCTCGCTTGTTGCTGCTCAGCCTCGGGCACGCCGAACCCAATGATGTGGATTCGAACGCCTGACTGCTGAGCCTGTTGCAACACTTGTTCAATGCTGATGTCTTTGTCGGGCGAAGGATTGAATTGATAGTTTCGCCCGTCTGAAATCACAATCACATCATGAACAACTCCTTGCCCCAGATTTGGGGTTTCGGCAATCGCTGATGACAATGCCAGATACAAAGGAGTTTGGCCCCAGGGTACCAACTGATCTAAATGATCTATTACGGCCGACCATTCTTGGTCTCCAAACCGCCCAATCGGCAGGATGGATTCTACGTCTTCGAAAGCACGAAGAGTCTGTGGGAAAGGATACTTGGCATAATAACGGCCCTGGATCATCGCCCCCTGCAACGGGGTTCCCACAGCGACGCGATGACCA
>CAIXME010000271.1 GCA_903920425.1 uncultured Pirellula sp.
CGACCTGTTCTTCGCTGTTCCTTCGGAATGACCAGCGATAGTCAATGGTCCCAAAATTTGCTTCGTACGCCATAGTCAATCTGCCGCCGGTCAACGCCGCACGCAGTCTTCCATACATTTCGCCAGCAATTCGGAAAGCTTTCAGTTCGGTGTCTGTCATGAGTTTTTCATTTGGGAATCAACGCCCTACGGATTTCAATCAGATAACGTCCGTGGTCACCGATGCCGCCGTAGACCACGTTTGCAAAAAATCAGGAACGCACCGGCGGCGGCTTCGGTGCACCACATTGTTCGTTTTCAGCCTCGTTAGTCACTGAGAAATAGCCTCATCATCGATTGACTCCTCAATTTGCTTTGACCAGCATTCGTCATCACCATCCTGATCCCGTCGCATTCGGCTCAAACGCCAATCACCCGAGGAGAAGTCTAGCAGAAGTACGCTTGGCACTTCTGGTGTCGTCAACCAAGGAATTAGCCGAATTGCATCTTGTTCCAAAGCACATCGTCCAAAATTGTAATCTGTATGGACAAAACAACCACCGCCGTAATGTCTTTCCATTACCCAACCCGCATTGGGAGCAATCGTCAAAGTTGCGTTGTGCAAATCACTTTCAAGACGATACACACCAGCCCAAGGAACGCTATTCACATCAGACAATTCAATGGCCAATCGCTCTTCGACTTGTCTAACCGCAGCTACTGTTCTCCGCCTGTACCGAGGTTCCTCCCAAGGCTCCCAAACGATCAACTGTAGCATCCCGCCCGCTAATACCATAAGACAAAGCAGATGCTTAATTCGAAAAGTGAGACGCACGCTCAACGATCCTCAGTTAGCCTAAACGAACGCCCGGGCATCACCGAGCACGAGCGGTAGACTCTACGCAAGTCAAAACGGCCGATCGAGTGCTTCGTGTGCATGCCATTGTTATTTGGCTATACTTTTAATTCAAGTCGGAGTAGCTAGTTACAATCTTGCATTTGCCAAGCAAGGATCGCAATCTATCGATGCCCGCATCGCTTAAGGCCGTGTCGATAATTAACAATTCCGTGAGGTTTGGCAATGAGACGATATCGTCAATGCTCCCATCCGTAATTTTTGTGCTTCGAAGGTCGAGAATTTTCAGGCTCTTGATTTTCGAAATTGCGTGAACACATTGGTCGTCCGCAGGCGTCATGAAAAGGTCCAGCCATTCTAGGTGACGCAGGGACATTAATGGCTGAAGAGACTTTGCCGTGATTTTGCAGCCGGGCATTTTCAGCATTCGCAATCGCCGCAGCTCGGATGCTTGCTTTAGGATTTCATTGGGTTCTTCCTCTGACTCTAGGAAAAGTGTGTTGATCGCATACAAACCGTCCTTTCCAAGGAGTTGCTCAATCCAGTTCGGATAAGTTCGTTCTCCCGGTTTCCAATTCGCGTCATTATCGCATTCATGCATCATTAAGCGGCCACCCATTTCTTTGAGTCGCTTCACAATTGCAATTTGGCGAGCTGTCGTGTACCTGTTGTACGCATATATCGCAAACGGGACCGAAAACAAGGTCGTAAGAGCTAGCAACGTTCTAATGTTGAATCGGAAAAGTCGATGCTTCCACATTGTCCTGTCTCGCGATTAAGCCAAATAACGGTTCGCATCAGCGGGCCGGCGCGAGATGCGTTGATTGCAAAACCGACCCGACCGCCGGCTCCGTTGCATGCGATTGTTATGCCCGTTCCCCTGGAAGTGGAGGCCGGAGACATTTGCCATCTTGCCAAACCCCATCGCTCAAACGGAACATGGTTTCCGGATTTTGCTGCGACAGTATTCTACTTAATTCTGGTGTCAATGTTGCACCTAAGGCCTCCAGCATTCGGAGATTCGGTAGCGTTGATAATGCGGTAAGAGATTCGTCATTGAGGCAACAGTAGTTGACGTTCAGGGAAGTCAGATTTCGGCAGCGACAAATTGATGTAATTGCTGGGCTGTCAAGTGGAATCGATGCCAACCCCAGATTCGTTAGCGGTTCAGGAAATAAGCAGGAAGCAATTGAGCTAGAGGTTATGGCAGTGTCGGCAATACACAGACTGTCCAGGTTGCGGAAGCCACAAATGGTTGAAAGGCTTGCGTCGGTTATAAGGGTGGAGGCCGCCATCAGGAATTGAAGATCCGCCCAACCTTCGAGCTCAGCGATGTGGCCGTCTGCAAGCCGAGAATAAAATGCCCAAATTCCGAAAGCGTCGCTTACGGACGCTCCCGTTCCAGCAAGTATTAACGTTAACCGTTCAACGCGATCTTCATCTGTCATAGGGCATAACGTTGGCGATCACCCAGCCCGAGCAAGTTGACTCTACGCAAGTCAAAACGGCCGACCGAGGGCTTGGCGTGCATCGCTTGGTTATCCGCAATCCGATGTTCGTGCAAGAGTCCAAGATAGTTCTCCGCAACGACCGCCATTAAACATGGGCACACCAGCAATCTCGTGCTGTTGCTTGAATTCATCCATTATCGTCCAACATCTATTCGCGATCAAGTCTTTGAAATCGTCGAAGTGTGAAGCGTCGGGCGGGGACGATTTCTTTTGTGCTTCAAACCAGTCGCGACAAAAATCAAGGAAGCGAAACAATCGCTCCATTTCATCGTCCATCTCGCGGTTAGTTTCAAGCAGGAACTCACCGAAGTATGTTCCTTGATGCTCGAACACGTCGTCAACGCGGCCAATGTACGTCGGACCAAGGTACAGATAGTGAGGCATTGGGCGAATCAGTTCGTAGCGGATAACGATTAAAATCACGCGGGTGCGGCCGAGTGATTTGCCATCAGGAAACGTGCGACCCGCAACTCGCGTGCATTTTTATGTTATCCCGTCGCCCCCGTAACCGTGCGAAGGTACTTTACC
>CAIXME010000272.1 GCA_903920425.1 uncultured Pirellula sp.
CACAGCATTCCGGTCCACAGCATTCCGGTCCACAGCATTCCGGTCCACAGCATTCCGGTCCACAGCATTCCGGTCCACAGCATTCCGGTCCACAGCATTCCGGTCCACAGCATTCCGGTCCACAGCATTCCGGTCCGCAGCATCCTGGACCTCAGCAACCGGGTCAAAAACATCCTGGGGGGCCAAGCGCGAACATTCCCAATGTCTGGCAATTCATTCCACAATTTGCCCCTGGCCAGGGAAACGCTCCTCATGAGGCTCCCCATGCACAGCATGGCGGTGAACCTAACCAGCCTCGAGGCTAAACACGGCTGGATTGACTTAGATGATTCGCAAGGTCCCGGTTTTCCGAGACCTTGCAAGCCGGCAGCATGCGGAAATCTGCAATGCGGGCCAAATCCAAGCGGATTATTGCTTTTTGACGTAATCCTGACGAAAAATGAGTATTTGTGGGGACTTCGACATACTCTTTAGGTTGAACGGGAAGCGACCGAGTAGGACAATATATCTTTGAATCGCACGGCTCCCGTTGCCCGCGACTTGGCTTCTTTGTTGCTTCCAAAATGAGTCGGCACATGTTGAAAAGACCGAAAAACACCGAGGAAGTCTTGGTCGAAGCCGAAAATGCGAATGTGCTGGAGAGCGACGTCGATTCGACTGCGGATGATAGTTCGTTGGATGCAGACCGAGAAGCGCAGGAATTGCTAGAAGCCATTCTCTCCGCTGAACCCGATCCCCTCGATCAAGCGGATGGTGCTGCTGTCGGAACAGTCGAAGACTCGGACGACCACATCGCCCCCGATATCCTCCAAGCCATGCAAGAGCTGGCGCGTCGCGAGGACGCTGAAGACTCCGACGAAGATGACTCGGATGAAGACGAAGATGATGACGATGAAGAAGAAGGGGACGAAGACGACGAGGATAGTGAAGACGACGACGAAGAAGAAGATGATGATGACGATGATGAAGAAGCTTCATCCTGGTTTGATTCGGACACGCAGTCTTTCCTTGTCAGCATGCTGGTTCACGTCCTGATCATCGTTGGCTTTGCATCGATTACGATCGTGACCCAACCCGATGTCCTTTCGATCTTTATCGAAGCACAGCCGGTAGCAGAAGAGGTCCCACCGCTGGATGTCGTCAACGACATTGCGTACTCGGAGACCCCGGCAGACGAAATTGGAGCAAACTCCGTTGGCTTGACCGATATGGCCCTTTCCTCAGCGCCATCGTTGGCCGACGTTTCCGAAATGCCCAGCGCACCGATTGATGTTTCGTTGCCCATCGACATTGCACCCGTGGCTGTGGACGTCAAAGAAGCCATGGGTTTAACCGAATCCAAAAAGATTGTTCGCGGGATGACCGGTGTTGGCGAAACAGGAACACAAGGAGCCGTCGATCGCATCACCTACGAGCTCTTGCAATCGATCGAACAGCGTCCCACCTTGGTTGTATGGATCTTCGATAGTTCGGTTTCGATGTTCAAACGTCGCGAAGAGATTCGAGATCGCTTTGAAAAAATCTACGAGCAGCTCGGGATCGTCCAAGAAGCAAAGCGAAATAGAAACGGTGAGTCCTCCAGCAGCAGCGACGACTCCTTGCTCACATCCATCGTTTCGTTTGGGAAAGAAGTGCATTTCCTGAACAAACGACCGACGTCGGATCTCCAAGAAATCCGATCGGCTATCGACGCGATCGAGGTGGACGAGTCCGGCGTCGAAATGGTGTTCTCGGCTGTGAAATCCGTTGCGGACAAGTACAAGACAATGCGGTTCTCGCGAGGGCCAAACGAACCAGAGCGCAACGTAATCTTCATCACGATCACCGACGAACGGGGTGACGACATGCCGATGGCAGAAGAAGCCATCAGCGTCTGCAAGAAATTTGGAATTCAATCGCACGTGCTCGGAGTACCCGCCCCGTTTGGCCGCGAATTCACCTACATCAAGTTTGTCGATCCGGATCCCAAGTTTGACCAAACGCCGGATTGGAGACAAGTTGACCAAGGGCCAGAGACGTTGCTGCCCGAGCGTGTACAACTTGGATATCAAGACAACTATTACGAAGAGCCCGTGATCGATTCCGGATTTGGGCCCTATGCACTATCCAGAATGTGCTACGAGACAGGGGGAATCTACTTCTCGATCCATCCCAATCGCAAAGTTGGCCAGAGAGTGGATGCCTCCAACATCGAAGCGTTCGCTTCCCGCATGAGCTATTTCTTTTCCCCGGACGTGATGGATCGCTATCGTCCAGACTACATGTCGCAATCGGAGTACATGACTCGAATCAAAAAGAGTCCCTTGCGGGAGTCGTTGATTCGCGCGGCGCAGTTGGCACGAGTCGGCACACTCGACAAGCCAAAGCAGGTTTTTGTGAAGCGAGATGAAGCTACGCTGACCAGGGATTTGACTATCGCACAACAAGAGTCCGCAAGGCTCGCCCCCGAATTGATGAACATGTGCGCCCTCTTGGCAGAAGGGGAAAAAGCGAGAAACAAGGAAGCATCCCCACGCTGGCTGGCTAGTTTTGATTTGTCATACGGCACTGCTCTTGCTGCCAAAGTCAGAGCAGAGTCCTACAACGCGATGCTCGCAAAAGCCAAACGAGGCATGAACTTTGAGAAACCGGAAAGCAATACCTGGAACTTGAGGCCAGTCGATGCGATCACGGTGGACAGCAAACTCGAAAAGGAAGCCAAGCTGGCAACCGAATTGCTGAAGGGCGTTGCGGAGAAACACGCAGGGACTCCTTGGGGGCTGTTGGCAGAGCGAGAGCTTGAACACAAGATGGGCTGGGAATGGCACGAGTCCTTCACCGACCTCAATCCTCCAGCTCGCATGAACAATCGGCCACCCCCGAATGTTCCTGCACCAGCTCAGGACGACAAAGCCAGGATGCTCAAGCCACCAGCGCCTAAGCGACCTGCTACCAAAATCTAAATGCTATCCCGTCGTTTTGGGAATTTGTAATTCGGCTCGCAATCACGCCAACAATGTCTAGAATTGGCGTTATGGCCCCAGAATTTGGCAATGATGACCTGCGATCCACCGTCGACGATCTCCGTCGACAATACAACGAGCTAGCCGAGCTAGCTGGTTCGCTGGCTCACGAGATAAAGAACCCGCTTTCGGTGATTCATATGAACACCGACCTTCTATGCGAGGATCTCGAGGAAAGCCAATGGTCCGGACAACGCCGGGCGATCGCAAAAGTCGACATGATTCGCCAGCAATGCAATCGACTCGAAAACTTGCTACGCGATTTCTTGCGGTTTGCTCGAATGCGAGATCTCGAAATGACCGTCGGGTCCTTGAACGACCAAATCGAGTCGGTATTGAGGCTCTATCAAGCTCAAGCAGACAAGTCCAATATTCTTCTGCAAACGTTTCTCGACCCGAACTTGCCCAACATCAAACTCCACAGCGATTCTCTTCAAGCCGCTTTGTTGAACTTGGTCAAAAACGCGATGGAAGCGATGCCCGATGGAGGAGAACTCCTCGTTCGGACCTACATCGTTCCCGGCGGAATTGCCATGGATATGATCGACACAGGATGCGGCATGGATGAGATCACCGCCATGCGCATGTTCGAACCGTTCTACTCCACCAAACACGGAGGGTCTGGACTCGGATTGCCGACCGCACGCAAGATCATCGAGGCGCACGGCGGACGAATTGCCGTCCAGAGCGAAGTGGGCCGCGGGACCAAATTTGTGCTGGAGTTCCCAACTCCTATCCGGCTTTCGTAAGCCAATATCAGGCCGAACGAACTGCTTTTGAGACTTTGAAGCCCCCATTCGCTTGCTCTTTTTGCGCCGCGATGCCAAAACACAGTGGCACGGCCAAAACACAGTGGCACGCTGTAACAGCACTCAACCTCTCCAAAGAACAATCATGATCCGAACGGCTCGTTGCGAAATGGATTCGCTGTACCCTCGATACCTGCGTCGCAACATGGCTCTCGTTGCTCTCACCCTGTTCGCGCTACCGGCTGGTTGCTCGAAAGAGTCCATGGATAAACTTGTGACTCAGGTTCAAGAGAAATCTCAGACGGTCACGCAATCCGTTACTCAATCCGTCACGCAAGAAGTCGTTGCGAAGGTTGCCCCCGTAGGAACGATTCAGCTTTCACTCAATGGAGAAGTAATCTGTCCCGCTGCGAATGCCTCCCTTTTGATTATCGGAGATGGTAGGCCCAACGTTTTCCAGATGAAATCGTACGCTTCGTTGGACCGCGAGAAATTCCCGTCTGTCTTGTTTCAAGCATCGACCTCGGCCAACACCTTCCAAGCGTTGGTTGGCCAATCGTTGCGAGGGGAGTTGCACGTGGCCCTCGATGGAGGCAACTCGCTGTGGCAATCCAAAGAAGGAGAACCCGTTGAGCTCGTGATCAAGGCAATTGAAGAGACCGAGATCGTAGGTCAGATCGCTCGTTCGAATATCGGGAATCCCGAAAACAAAGACGCCAGCGTGACCGGCTCATTCCGAGCCGTGATGAACAACTTGTAAGTCGCTCGTGTACTGGCCCCCGATTTGGGGCCTGGAACGACTATGCAGCTCTGCGGGTCTCATGGGTGTTGGCCGTTGAGCTATTCTCACGACAGAATTGCAAAACAGGGCACGACTGCTCCAGCGTACCGCTTGGATTGTACAGCTTGATTTGCCCCTCTTCTTGAAACCAAACGACACTGAACCCCAAGAGAGAGAATCGTCGCCCGCAATAGGATCCGTTCCGAATGAGCGTCGATTCGGTCATGGCTGCCGTCTCGTTGCTTATGCCATTTTGTGACACAACAACGTGCAGCGCATTTCGAATCGAGTCTGCTAAATTGGCCGGCATATCGCTGTAGGTTCCATGTCAAAAGAATTGGTATTCCCCACCGGCTCTATCGGCATCTTGTGCAGACTCGCACAAACGAATTCCTCGTAGACCGTATAGATTCCCTCACCTACGGATACTAAAAGCTATCAAAGCAAATCAGGCCAGCCCAGCTCGGACTCACCATGCTGTACCAACGTTAGTGCCATCATTTCCAATCGCGATTGGCAAACCATCGGAGCGGTTCGCACAGATCGACATCATTTCGTACGGACAAACCTATTGGATATCGAACGTTTGGCTCACTTTCGCGGCCGTGTTGGACCGATGTGAACCATACCGACAGACTATTCCGCCTTGGGTGAGTAGTCCTTTTAGGTTGAATTTGCATACCCGTGATTGGGAGCCATTATCGAGTGCAAGCATATCTTTCACCCGTAGAGTGCAGCAGTGGAAACATAGAGATCGATGGACAGGAGCGGTATCACCATGGCTGGCAGCCAGATACTGGCGCTCCATGGGCCGTAGTCACTGTGGTGCATGGGTTTGGCGACCATGGCGGGCGATTCGCGGGCATGGGTACATCGTTATCCAGTTTGGGTGTTGCCGTTCAAGCGACAGATCTGGTTGGCCATGGACGTAGCCCCGGCCGACGTGGCTGTATCGAGTCCTACGACCAACTGCTCGATGAAGTGGCCATGAGCTTGGAACATTCCATGCGAACATTCCCAAGAGCTCCACACTTTCTATTTGGGCAAAGTATGGGGGGAAACTTGGTGATCAATCTGGCGTTGCGGCGACCAGAGGTGGTGGCGAAAACGCACGGAATCATCG
>CAIXME010000273.1 GCA_903920425.1 uncultured Pirellula sp.
AAAGACTTTGCTGCGGAATGGAAGTGGGACGGTATTCGCGGTCAATTGATTCGACGCAATGAACAGGTTTTCATTTGGTCGCGTGGCGAAGATCTGATGGAGAATCGCTGGCCAGAGATCGAATCGGCCTCTCAACTGTTGCCTAATGGGACCGTTTTGGATGGAGAGATCTTGGCGTCGCTTGGCGAGAATCAAGTTCTCCCGTTCGCCGATCTTCAAAAGCGTATTGGACGCAAGACAGTGAGCAAAAAACTGTTGAAGGAGGTTCCCGTTATTTTCCAGGCATTTGATTTGCTTCAAGACGCTGGCGAAGATATTCGATTCCGACCATATTCGGAACGCAGGCAGCGGCTGGACGCATTGTTATCGACCATTGATCATCCGAGCCTTAGCCGTACGCAGCTTCTGCCAGGAGCTTCTTGGGATGAATGGGCAAAGATCCGCGATAGAAGCCGCGAGACGAACGCAGAAGGATTAATGCTGAAGCGTTTGGATGCAAGCTATGAAGTCGGCCGAGTGCGCGGGGTTTGGTGGAAATGGAAGGTATCGCCGTACACGATTGATGCCGTTCTCATCTATGCGCAAAAAGGACATGGAAAGCGATCGGGGCTGTATACGGATTATACGTTTGCGCTTTGGGAGGGTGACACATTGGTCCCCTTTGCAAAGGCCTACAGTGGTCTGGATGATTCGGAAATCAAAGAGGTGGATAAGTTTGTCCGGCAGAATACTCGCGAGTCATTTGGTCCGGTGCGAAGCGTTGCACCGTCGTTAGTCATGGAGATTGCTTTTGAAGGTTTACAACATAGTCCACGCCACAAAAGCGGAATCGCGACACGGTTCCCAAGAATCGTTCGATGGAGACATGACAAAAAACCCGAGGACGCGAATACACTCGCCGAGCTGATCGCTTTGTTGCCTTCGATAGATTAGGAGTTGTTGAAATCGCATCCCGTTTTGAACCTGAAACGCCAGCCGATTAATTCCGAAAAATCGACTTCCGCTCAGGTAAAGAAAACAACATGAAATACGCAATCCAGACGTGATCAACGCTACCCCCCTACAAACTGTCCGCGATTACTTTGCCAGCAAGGCTCAAAAGCCTTTTCGTTTTCAGATGGAGGCGTGGAAAGCCTATGCTGAAGGGCACAGCGGTTTGGTGCATTCCGCCACGGGTACAGGAAAGACATTGGCCGTTTGGCTAGGACCGATTCTCCAATGGCTTAAACGAAACGGTGCGAGAAGCGAGTGGAATCCCAAAAATCCGCCTGCTCTTCGCGTCTTATGGATCACACCTCTTCGTGCTCTCGCGACAGACACGGAAAATGCTCTTCTTGCCCCTATCGACGCCATGGGACTTCCGTGGCTCTTGGAATCGCGCACCGGCGACAGTAGCGCCAGCATGAAAGCAAAACAACTGAAACGATTGCCAACAGCGTTGATTACCACCCCAGAGAGTCTTTGCCTGCTTCTGACGCATGCCGCATTACTGCCTCAGATGAGTGCCATTGAAGCTGTCATTGTAGACGAATGGCACGAACTGCTAGGAAGCAAACGCGGTACTCAAGTTGAGCTGGCGTTGTCGCGACTACGCAAACTCAACCCCTCTCTTCGCACTTGGGGCCTATCGGCTACACTCGGCAACCTCACTCAGGCTGGCGAAGCACTCATTGGATGCGAATCAACGCAACCCTGCAAAATCATTCAGGGCACAACCAAAAAGCGAATACGACTCGATTCGCTGATTCCGGACAAGATGGAGCGTTTCCCGTGGTCTGGACATATTGGATCTCGCATGGTTCCCCAGGCTGCCAAGGAGATCGAGGGGGTAAACAGTGCGCTCGTCTTTGCCAATACCCGATCGCAAACGGAGATTTGGTATCAACACCTGCTGCAGTGTCGCCCCGATTGGGCGGGGCAGATCGCAGTCCATCATGGTTCACTCGATACGAGCGTACGAGACTGGGTAGAGAACGGCTTGCGAAATGGCAAGCTACGAGCCGTTGTCTGTACGAGTAGCCTTGATTTGGGAGTCGATTTTTCGGCCGTCGATCTAGTTCTCCAGGTTGGCAGTCCCAAAGGTTCCGCCCGTTTGCTTCAGCGCGCTGGCCGCAGTGGGCATCAACCCGGAGCGGAAAGCCGCCTAATTTTCGTGCCGACGAATGCCTTGGAATTGATCGAGCTCGCAGCCGCCAAAGATGCGATCCAACATGGCAAGATAGAATCTCGACCGCTTCTGAATAAGCCCTTGGACGTTTTGGTGCAACACGCAGTTACGATCGCAATCGGCGGAGGCTTTACCTCCGAGGACCTGCTAAAAGAAGTCAGAACGACCCAAGCGTTTCAGTCACTGACCGATGACGAATGGCGATGGGTACTCGATTTTATCGTTCGGGGCGGTAGCTCACTCAACGCATACCCTGAGTTTCATCGGGTCCAGTTCGAAAATGATCGGTATCAGGTATCGTTGCGTCGCGTGATGACTCTCCACCGTCTGAACATAGGAACAATCGTTTCCGACACCGCGATGAAGGTCAAATACATGAGCGGCAGCACAATCGGAACCGTGGAAGAGAGCTTTATCGGAAAGCTTAAGCAAGGAGACAGATTTCTGTTCGCGGGCAAACTCGTTGAGCTGGTGATCGTTCGAGATAATATCGCATACGTCAAGCGTTCGAAGGGAACACCCGATGCAGTTCCGCGTTGGATGGGCGGACGCATGCCACTATCGAGCGAATTGAGCGCTGCGCTGCGCGAGAAAGTTCATCAAGCATCAGAGGGAGACTTAAAAGGTCCTGAGATGAAATCCCTCAAAAGTCTATTCGAACTTCAGCAACGCTGGAGCATTTTGCCGAGAACGGACGAGCTTTTGGTCGAAGTGATTCACGATCGATCCGGCCACCAAGTGTACTTGTTCCCGTTTGAAGGACGGCTGGTACATGAGGGAATGGCTTCGGTGTTGGCCTATCGCTTGACGCAGCGTCAGCGAACCACCATCAGCATGGCATGCAACGACCACGGCATTGTATTGCAATCACCACACGTGATTCCAATTGAGAAAGCCATTGTCGAGGGACTGTTTTCGACAGAGCGACTTGAGGACGATGTTCGCCAAAGCATGAACGCGACGGAGATGGCGAAGCGGCAGTTCCGCCAAATTGCAAGGGTTTCCGGTTTGATCCAAGCTGGCATGCCGGGGCAGCGCAAGAGCACCAGCCACATTCAAGCTAGTAGCAATTTGTTTTTCGATACCTTTAGCGAATATGATCCGCGGAATCTTTTGCTAGAGCAGTGTCGCCGAGAGGTACTTGAACAGCAACTAGAATGGACTCGGCTAAGTCGTGCTCTGGAGCGTATGCAGAAAGGCAAGATAAAGATAGTGTACCCATCCAAGGTAACGCCTCTGGCGTTTTCGCTGTTGGTTGATAAGTTGAGAGAAAGATTGAGCAGCGAGACTCTAGCCGAACGTGTCGCACGCATGCAAAAGGCACTTGAAACCGCCGCTGGGCAGGAGTAGACATAAGCTTTGAGCTTGTGAAATGCCTCCTGATCACAGGCTGGAAGCCTATGCTCCTCTGAGACTTTTACGCTGACCTTCCCAAAATCCTATCGTGCCAAGACCTATTCCTCTCTCTCATTCAGCCATCGGAAGTGCCGGCCTCTCGTCGATTGCGATTTCCATCGAAGGGCTTGATTTTCAATTGCTCGCGCAACGAGGCGTTTACTGGCCAGAGCAGAAGACACTTTTTATTGCGGATACTCACTTCGGCAAAGATGCAACGTTTCGAAGCCAAGGGATCGCAGTTCCTCAGGGAAGTACCGAAGGTACTCTAGCCACAATTGCCCTCATGATTTCCCAGTGTCAAGCGGAGAGACTGGTATTGCTAGGCGACATGTTTCATGCGCGATCTTCCATTTCGCAAGGAGTCCGTGAATCGTTGGATGCGTTTTTTCAATCGCAACGGCAACTGAAGTTTTCATTGATTCTAGGAAATCATGACAAGGGCATTTCGGCATTGACCAAAGGTTGGCCAATTGAAATCCTTGACTCGGGTGCTTCGATCGGTTCGGTTTCCGTTTCTCATATTCCGCAAGAGCCAAGTCCATCAACGAAGCTGTTGCTTTGTGGCCACGTTCACCCAGCTTACCGCTTTACTTCCAAAATGGATTCCGTAGGGAAATTACCTTGTTTCTGGTTATCCAATAGGCAATTCGTTTTGCCCGCAATCGGCGAGTTCACAGGCACGCAAGTGATCCATCCAAGCAAATCAGATCAAACTTGGGTAATCGTTGAGGATGAAATCCTTCAAGTGGCATAGGCTTCCAGCCTGTGATTAATGCGTTACACAGGCTGGAAGCCTCATCACTACTCACATATCCTGGCAGACTTCGTACTCGTACTCAATGAAATGGTACTCGTACTCGAATATCCTTCCGATCGAGTACGAAAAACCCAATGGAATTTGAATGTGCTGTGCGAAGACGTGTTGTAATCACAGGCTGGAAGCCTATGCCACATTCTGACAACGTTTTGGTAGGAGTCCGTATGCACGCACGTTATCAGGCAATGCAGAGCAAACAACTAGCTATCATAGAACTAAGGTCCCTTCGGCATGTATACCAAATAGCTTGTGTATGCATGTCGATGATTTCAAGAACGAGTTAAGGTAGCGATCCAAGTTGATGAATAGCCAAACACCAAATGAACCTGGATCGGAGGTGTCTCGCGTTGCTGTTTCGCATCGAGAGTTCTTCGCGACTTGGTGTCGTGTTGCTGCATTAAGCTTCGGTGGCCCAGCAGGACAAATCGCGGTGATGCATCGCATCGTTGTGGAGGAAAAAAAGTGGATCAGCGAAGAGCGGTTTTTGCATGCCCTCAATTACTGCATGTTGCTCCCAGGTCCTGAAGCACAGCAGCTTGCAATCTACATTGGCTGGCTGATGCACCGGACTCTCGGCGGATTGATAGCCGGAGTGTTGTTCGTCCTGCCTGGGTTTGTCTCCATCCTCGCCTTGAGCATCGTTTACGCCTGCTATGAGGAATCCAGCATGGTGCAGGCGTTGTTCTTCGGGCTCAAGCCTGCGGTGATGGCCGTTGTCATCGAGGCTGTTCTTCGGATCGGAAAACGAGTGTTGAAAAACAACACGATGGTCACGTTGGCTGCAGCTTCGTTCGTAGCGATATTCTTTTTCGATGTACCGTTCCCCTTGTTGATCGTTTCAGCGGGGTTGGTCGGACTGATCGGGAGCAAGATTGCACCGGAGCGATTCGACGTGATCAAGGGGCACGGCCAGAACAATGGGCCTGTTGCCACGGAACATGCGATATCGCATGTTGGGGCATCGCCTTCGCTTCGGCGCAGCGTTTACATCAGCGTTGTTTGTCTAACGCTCTGGTTCGGCCCTTTGGTCGGAGTTTGGCTTCTATTCGGAGCCTCTTCGGTGTATTTTCAGGAAGGCATGTTTTTTAGCAAAGCTGCGGTAGTGACATTTGGCGGGGCGTATTCCGTGCTGGCTTACATTGCACAGCAGGCTGTCGAAAAGTACGGCTGGCTGGAGCCAGGTGAGATGCTGGATGGTCTGGGAATGGCCGAGACAACGCCTGGACCGCTCATCATGGTCGTTCAGTTCGTTGGGTTCATGGGTGCATATCGTAATCCGGGACCATTCAGTCCTTTGATGGGTGGCATAGTTGGGTCGATACTAACAACATGGGTCACGTTCGTGCCTTGCTTCTTTTGGGTATTTCTCGGTGCGCCTTACATTGAGCGATTGCGAGGTAACAAGCGTCTCAGCTCGGTACTCTCTGCCATAACCGCTGCCGTTGTCGGCGTGGTCTTGAATCTCGCTATATGGTTTTCACTTCATACGTTGTTTGGGAAAGTGGCAATCACAGATGTAATGGGTTTGAGGATGCAGGTTCCCGAATTTGCGACTACGGACGTCGCAGCATGTGCCGTTGCCGTCCTCGCGTGCTTGTTGACCTTCTATTGGAAGAGAGGAATGGTTGTAACTTTAGCCACATCCGCCGTCGCAGGAGCAACTTGGTTCCTGATTAGGTCGCTCCTGTAGCTACGGTTCGAGTTGATTTGGGAAAATGAAGAACTTCACCCAGGGCGGGAGAGTGTCCTACGATGCCATAAGAGTTTAGCTTGTCGTATCTGTTGAGTCCCATGTATCTACCAGCCAGATTACCAGTCCAAAAGCACGGTGGCTTTAGCACGGTGGCTTTAGCACGGTGGCTTTAGCACGGTGGCTTTCGAGTCAGATCTAATGCTAAAATGCGTTGCTGTTCAGTGCATATGAAACGGGGCACGATGGAAATGGTTTAGCGTTCCCGCCCCGAATTTCGAAAAGCGTTTCTATCACGGAGGAACCCATGAAGTACATTCACTTGATTTTCTGTCTTCTTGTTGCCAGTTTCGGGCAAGTTCAGCTCTACGCAAACGAAGCCGATCCATCACCGTTGGAACAACGCAAGCTCGATGGCAAGTGGCTTTTCGAATCTGCTCTCCTGAGGCAGCAGGACCGTTTAGATCAGGTTTGGTCTTCTGTGATATCGATATCCTCGGACAGCTTTACGATTTCCAATTTCCTGGATCCATCGAAGGAACTGAAAGGGAAGATCCGTTTTGATGAGAAGGAGAAAGAACATCTTGATATAGAGCTCGAAGAACTTGATTTTTCAAGTATCGGGGAACCTGTAAAGATCGAAGCAGCGACTCTCAAAGGCATTATGAAATTGGAAAGCGAGGATGCCATGACCATCGCGATGAACATCGTCTCCTCGGATGAACGCCCCACGAAATGGGAATCGACTGATTCGGTTTTGCTCCTACGCTTGCGTCGTTCCCCTAAGGGCTTCAAAGAGTACCCAAAGGAAATCACTATCACCGTAGAAACAGCAGATGGAAAGCCGGTGGAAGGAGCCATCGCAGCAAGGTTCCAATCCAAGAGATCTGTGGGCAACCAAGCTGATGCCACCAGGCAGTATTTTCAGGAAAAGAGAACGGATGCAGCTGGGGAAGTTGCGTTCCCGTATCAGCAACTTCCCCGTTTATTCATCGACGAAGCGTTACAACAAATTGCATTTCCAAAACTGAGTCCTCCATCTCTGGTTGACGGAAAGCTCAAAGTGACGCTCGCTCCTCAATGCCACGTTCGTGGGAGTATTGTCTGCGAGGAGCTATCCAAAGCCAATCAGCCAATCGGTTGGACAAATGTTTATCTCGAAGCAAATGGAGAAACGGTTGCAGACTGTAGCTCGGAGAATGGCGAATTCGATTTTCTCGTAGCTGCGGGCGATTACAAACTTCAAGCCTACGGAGGGCAATTGGGGAGACGCGTAGTGAAGCTTTCTGTTGAGCCAAATCAAACGGAACAGGTCGTCGAACCCATCGCTTTGAAAGCATTGGGGTTTGCATTGTTGAGAGGAAAGCCTGCACCGGAGTTCGTGGATGTAGCTGGTTGGTCGGGCGAGCCGGTCAAGCTATCTGGATTGAAGGGCAAATACGTGCTTATAGACTTTTGGGGGTACTGGTGTGGGCCTTGTGTAGAGGCAATGCCCATCCTATTCGAGTTGCACGAGAAATTCAGCGATAAGGGATTGGCCATCGTTGGTGTTCACGTTGACGCAGAGGGTGAAGTAGATACCAACGAAAAACTGAGCGAAAAGACCAAGCTCTTTGTAAGCGGAATTTGGCAAGGTAAAGAGTTGCCGTTTTCGAGCGCACTGGTCTCAGGGAAGGTCGTCGGAGGAGGCGAAAACAGAAGAATAGCGGGAACACCAGGGATTTATGGAATCGAGTCTTTCCCAACAACCATCCTCATCGATCCCAGCGGCAATATTGTTGATAAGTTCTCGTTTCGTGATTTGAAACACGCCACGGAACGGATCGAGCAACTTTTGCAAAAGCCTATTGAATGAAGCCAGCCTCGGTGTGCACGATTGCAATCGACGGTGCTAACAATGTTGGGGCAGCATTGAGGAGTTCTGTTAAGGGCCACCCTATCAGAACTGATAGGGGAAAGAAAAAAGCGGATGGGGAGGGATTCGAACCCACGGTAGGGAGACCCTACTCCGGTTTTCAAGACCGGTGCATTAAACCGCTCTGCCACCCATCCGGCTTATTTGTTTGGCAGTACCATTGAACTACGCCCATCACTGAGCGATTCAATCGCGTTGTTCTGCCTATCATTCACGAGGAAAGCGATTTTCCGACGCGAATTCTAATCCAAATTGCCCTCTAGTGCGACCCCGATTCAGATCGCGTTTTGAGGTCCTTTTTCTGCGTTACGCGTTCACAACCGAGGTCTCACGCTGCTTTTCCTGCTTTGCTTTAGCGGAAGGGGATTCGCTCATGCGGACGCAGTCAACGTAGTACTTGCGGTCCCCATCTTTCTCTTCCTCCACCAATCCGTGGATGTCGGTATCGAATCCCGGAAACCGCTCGTTGAACATTCGGGCAAATCGCAAATATTCCACGATCGTTTTGTTGAACTGCTCGCCAGGAATCAGCAACGGAATCCCTGGTGGATATGGAGTCAGCAACACTGCTGTTGCGCGGCCCTCCAGCTCATCGATCTCAACGCGATCGATTTCATCGTGAGCCATCATGGCAAACGCGTCCGACGGCTTCATCGCAGGCTGCATGGGCGACAAGTACATCTCGGTTGTAACCCGAGCGACGTCATGCTTCTTGTAGGTGTCGTGGATTTGTTGGCAAAGGTCTTTCAGGCCGATCCGCTCGTACTTGGGATACTGTTGGCAAAACTCGGGAAGGATCTTCCACATCGGTTGATTCTTGTCGTAGTCGTCCTTGAACTGTTGCAAGGAGCTTAGCAGTGTATTCCAACGACCCTTGGTGATACCGATCGTAAACATAATAAAGAACGAGTATAGCCCCGTCTTTTCGACGATCACACCGTGCTCCACGAGATAGCGTGTGACGATCGACGCTGGAATACCTGTCTCCGCAAAGTGTCCTGACACATCCAAGCCTGGAGTGATTACCGTCGCTTTGATCGGGTCGAGCATATTGAATCCAGGAGCCAGTTTGCCGAACCCGTGCCAGTTGTCGTCCGGCTTGAGCATCCAGTCGTCTCGCTCGCCAATTCCTTCCTCGGCCAATTGGTCTGGTCCCCAGACCTTGAACCACCAATCGTTACCCCACTCGTCGTCTACTTTTCGCATGGCGCGGCGGAAATCGAGCGCTTCCATGATCGATTCCTCGACCAAAGCGGTTCCGCCAGGTGGTTCCATCATCGCTGCAGCAACGTCACAAGACGCGATGATCGCGTACTGTGGTGAAGTAGAAACGTGCATCAAATACGCTTCGTTGAACGTATTGCGATCCAATTTCTTTTGGGTTGGCTCGCGCACAAGGATTTGTGACGCTTGAGAGATCCCGGCCAGCAGCTTGTGCGTCGAGTGCGTCGCGAAAATCATCGATTCCTTGGGGGCGGGGCGATTGGGGCCGATGGCATGCATGTCTTTGTAGAATTCATGGAATGCCGCGTGTGGCAACCACGCTTCGTCAAAATGCAAAGTCCCAATGCGGCCATCGAGCAGTTTTCGGAGCGATTCGACGTTGTAGATGATTCCGTCGTATGTGCTCTGGGTGATCGTTAGGATGCGCGGTTTGCGGTCTGGATGTTTCGCTTGCGCTTCGCGAGCGAACGGGTTCGCTTCGATCTTCTTCTGGATATTCTCTGGATGGAATTCTTCCATCGGAATTGGCCCGATGATGCCAAGATTGTTCCGTGTCGGAGTTAGGAAGACAGGGACAGCTCCCGTCATGATGATCGAGTGCAAAATGGATTTGTGGCAGTTTCGGTCGACGACGACGATGTCACCGCTGGCGACCGTTGAGTGCCACACAATCTTGTTCGACGTCGATGTCCCATTGGTGACAAAGAAACAATGGTCTGCACCGAAGATCCGCGCGGCATTTCGTTCCGAGGCTGCAACGGGTCCGGTGTGGTCCAGCAGCTGGCCAAGCTCTTCTACCGCATTGCAAACGTCAGCGCGTAGCATGTTTTCGCCAAAGAACTGGTGAAACATTTGTCCCACAGGGCTTTTCAAAAAGGCTACGCCGCCCGAGTGACCCGGGCAGTGCCATGAATACGAACCGTCTTGTGAGTAATTCACCAGAGCGCGGAAAAATGGGGGAGCCAATCCATCGGTATACGCTTTGGCTTCTCTCAGAATGTGTCTGGCAACAAATTCGGGGGTGTCCTCGAACATGTGAATGAAGCCGTGCAATTCGCGAAGGATCGCGTTGGGGATGTGCCGCGAGGTGCGGGTCTCGCCGTAAAGGAAAATCGGAATGTCCGCATTCTTGAAACGAATTTCCGAGATGAACTTTCTCAAATTCTCGAGAACCGATTTCATCGATTCCTCGGTCGCAAATTCCTCGTCATCGATCGACAAAATGAAAGCGGAAGCCCGGCTTTGCTGTTGGGCGAATTGGGATAGATCTCCGTACGTGGTAACGCCGGCGACTTCGGTCCCTTCCCGTTCGATGGCTTCAGCAAGTGCTCGAATTCCAAGCCCGGACGCATTACCGGATCGGAAGTCTTCGTCGATGATGACAATCGGGAACTTGAATTTCATAAAAGTCTTTCGAAAAGGGGCGGCTGCTGCTATCCACAAGTTCATTTCTAACTGTCAGATTAACGAACGCTGCCCAACCGGGAAAGCGTTCTTTCGCATTTTGAGGACCTCAAACGGAAAGTCATTTCACGCGATTTTGAAATTTGGGCTTTTCGTGAAAGAGAGAGCCCCGTCGCGTGTTTTGATAGCGGCTGAATGCGACCTGAACATGATTCCGGCTGTTAGGTTCTGGCTTCTCCCAGTGTTGGGTTCACAATCGCGTTTTGGGCGGTTGCGTAAGCCCGATTTTTCAAACTCTGCCGAGCCGATTGCTGTGCCGTCGACAATTGTGAATGTTTAGCGAACGAACGGCGTCGTTGGATAGCGAGATAGCCCAGCGTTGTTTGCCGAGCTGCTTTGGGCAGGGATAAAGCTTTGGTACGGCGAGTTTTGCGCAGTGTACG
>CAIXME010000274.1 GCA_903920425.1 uncultured Pirellula sp.
ACGCGACGGACTGCTTCTCGATACGTTTGTTCGTCGGGGACGCCTGTTTCCTTGGCGACGAGATTCAATACCATTACCGTCTTGTTGACGTTATCGAACACGACGAGCATATCGTAAAAACCGAAATCAAGATCGGGAAGCCCGCGATCGTCAAGCGGAGCATTGGGCAATCGCTCGACGTAGCGAACGACGTCATAGCCGGCATATCCGATGGCTCCGCCTACGAAAGGTGGCAGATCGGGGATGCTGGCAACCGTTTGCTTTCCTAACTTTTCTCGCAAAAACGCAAGCGGGTCCGCAACGGTGGATTTGGTAACGGCACCTTGATGATGCCATTCGACTTGGTCGCGATAGGCGAGGATTCTGGAGCGGGGATGGATGGCGATGAAGCTGTAGCGACCAATCTTTTCGCCGCCGACAACGCTTTCAAACAGACATGCCGGACTTTCACCGTCATCGAGCAATCGAAAGGCGGAAACCGGTGTCAAGTGGTCGCTCAGCAGCCTACGGTAGACGGGCACCAAACAAAATTGACCAGCAAGTAATTTGTATTTTTCGAAACTAGGAAATGCACTCATCCTAAGGAGTTTGCTTTCAATCGCGTTAGAATCAGGGGCTCGACCGGATCGCCGGATTGGCGTTTCACGCTTATACTACCAGCGATATAGTTTACCGCGAACCATCACGTGAGAGAATTCCACGATGAAGTGCCAACACTGCGAAAAACCTGCAACCTTCCACATCACCGAGCTGACGGAACCAACTGGCCCGACCGTGCTCCATTTGTGCGAGGATCATGCACGCACATTTCTGTCCAGCGAAGGGACCGCTTCACCTGCATCGGCACTTTCAAGCATGCTTGCCAAGCAGCTAAAAATGGAAAAGGCCGCGGAGGAACTGGCAACGGCAGACAAGAAAAAGTGTCCAATTTGCGGGATCACCTTCGCCGACTTTCGCAAAGGTGGGCGTCTCGGATGCGCTTACGATTACGTCGCGTTCGAAGAGGACCTGGAACCGTTGCTCGTGAATATCCATGGAGCGTTAGTGCACACGGGCAAGGTCCCAAAGAATCAGTCCGGATCGCCGGAACGGCAGCATCGCCTGATGCAACTCAAGAGCGAGATGAAAGACGCAATTGCGAAAGAAGAGTATGAAACAGCCAGTCGATTGCGAGATAAGATTGCCGCCATCGAGTCCGGTGACGATTCGTCCCTGATCGATGACACCCCCGAGGAACTGGATAATGATTTCCAAGCAGAGCCGCCGGTAGATTGAACACGATGTCGATCTCTTCGATAAAACCGTGAATACTTAGCCCCCAACATCAACGAAGCAAACTACTGTGAAACTCGAGGATTTAGCGAACCAAAGCAGCGAATGGATGCGAGGGCATGGCCCTGAATCTGACATCGTGATGAGCAGCCGTATTCGACTGGCTCGGAACTTGGCTGAGTTCCCGTTTATTCGTCGATGCACACCAAAAGATCGCACGTCGATCTCCACCCGGGTTCACGAAGCATTTGACATGCTGCCACTGGCAAACGATGGCGAATTTATCGACGTGGCCAAGCTTGGAGATCTAGATCGGCAGTTCTTGATGGAACGCCAGTTGATCAGCCATGAGCTCAACGAAAGCCAAGGCGCGAGAGCGGTGATTCTCGATCCGAACGAACGCTACAGCATTATGGTCAACGAAGAAGACCATCTGCGGCTACAAGTTATCCAGAGCGGCCTCGACTTGGAATCCGCTTGGCAACGCATGAACGAAATCGATGATCAACTCGAAGGTCTCTTGACGTACGCGTACACCAAAAAGCTTGGCTACTTAACCGCTTGCCCCACCAACGTCGGAACAGGTCTCCGGGTTAGCGTGATGCTTCATTTGCCAGCCTTGGTTGCGACCAAGCAGATCGACAAAGTCTTCCGAGCGCTCAACAAAATCAACGTCGCGGTTCGCGGACTCTTTGGAGAAGGCTCTCAATTCATGGGGGACTTCTACCAGATCAGCAACCAAACGACCCTCGGCAAAACGGAATTGGCATTGGTGGCCAAAGTGCGTGAAGTGGTTCCTCGCCTCATTGAATACGAACGACGAGCACGCGAATTCTTGATCAGCGAGAACCGCCAGGACCTTCATGACAACGTGAGCCGCGCGTTGGGTATCTTGTGCACCGCCAAGAAAATCAGCAGCGAAGAAACAATGCACTACCTGAGCAAAGTGCGCATGGGAGTAAACCTGGGATTGATCGAAGATGTCAAAATCCC
The DNA here is from genome assembly GCA_903920425.1 of uncultured Pirellula sp. Classification (GTDB taxonomy): domain Bacteria; phylum Planctomycetota; class Planctomycetia; order Pirellulales; family Pirellulaceae; genus JBKCUI01. The sequence continues at coordinate 2,266 of CAIXME010000274.1, forward strand.
GACGGTCAACAAACTATTCATCCATACTCAGCCAGCTCATTTGCAAAAACTCTGCGGTAGAAAGCTGAGTGTCTCTGATAGAAACATCGAACGGGCAAATTACCTCCAGTCCCACTTGAGCAAGCGACCAGAGAGCGAAAAGAACTAGCTGGGTCCTGAAATCGTCACCAGCTAGTTATTGCACCCATCTCACTCAGGCTGCTCGATCACCATCGTCGTGTCGACTTTGTCAATCGGCACTGTTTGCTTCGTCCCGTCGCTCCAAACGATATCCAACTCCTTGGGTGTGTTCTTGCCCAACCCGAAGGTCGCCGTTAGTTCTGTTTGAGAGAGGTAGCTACGCGTAGGGGTAATGCAACGGGTCAGCACGCTCTTGTCAATTTTGATACTCGCGATCGCGCCGATAGCTCCTGTCTTCTTTTTGTCTCGCAACGAGACCCGAAGCCAGTGATTGCCGGTCTTTTGATCGTTTCGCAACAACCGAGCCGGTCCCCCGTTCGCGATCAATAGGATGTCCAAATCGCCGTCACCGTCGATATCCGCATAGGTGGCCCCCCGGCCTACCATCGGCTTTTGAAATGCACCACCCGTTTTCGCTTCATCGAGCAAAACCAACTGCATGTTACCTCGATTCCAAAACAATTGAGGAGGCTGCTCAAACTGCTGAGTGGGTTGAACTTTTTGGATCTCCGGTTCAAGGTGACCATTCGCGCAAACGATGTCTTGGTTCCCGTCGAGATCCAGATCCGCAAAGAATATTCCGAACGTTAGCCGAATTTTGGTTTGAGGGCCGAAGCCGGTAGCCGAGGCCATATCTGAGAACAACGCACCTTGGCCTTCGCTGACGTAAAGGCTCGAGGGTTCGTTGGCGAAATTGCCGATCCCGAGCGCGATGCGAACATCGTTACAAAGAAACCCACAGTCGACACCCATCGCACCGGTTGCTAGTCCATCCCGGCTCAAAGCGAGTCCTTGCCGGGTGGCATCTTCGTTGAACGTGCCATCCTTTTTATTGACAAACAAGAACCGAGCAACGGTATCGTTGGCCACAAAAACATCTGGCCAACCATCGCGGTTAGGGTCCATGATCGCGATGCCGAGCGCTTTAGCGCGGGGTACGCGAGTATCGACATTTTCAATATGCAGCCCCGCCTTTTCCGAAACCTCCGTGAACTTGTTGCCATCATTGTGGTACAGCAGCATGTGCGCGCCGCTGAAGTTGGTGGG
>CAIXME010000275.1 GCA_903920425.1 uncultured Pirellula sp.
ATATATCACGAGTGGGCAACGCTGCACTTGCGCACGACGACTCATTGTGGTCGATAGTCCGGAAAATCGGGGCTTCATCGATGATTTGGTCGCTGCGATACGGAAGATCCGGGTTGATTCGCCGATCGCGAGTCCGCAACCCTACATGGGAGCGTTGGTAAGCGATTCTGCGGCACAGAGCATTTTGGAGGCGCAATCTCAGTATGGATCGTTGGGATGCCAGACTCTCTGCGAATCAAAACGTTGGGATGACCATCCTGCGATACTCACACCGGGCTTGATGCTTGCGGGGGCTGAAACGACAAACGAACTTGCTTGCTTAGATCAAGAGAACTTTGGACCGCTGTTGGTCGTGTCGATGACTAGTGATATCGATTCTGCAATCGAGTTAGCTAATCGCACTCGTTACGGCCTGTCTGCAGGGCTGCTCAGTGATTCGAGAGTCTCCTACGAGCGATTCGTCTCACGTGCGAGAGCGGGCATCGTCAATTGGAACAGTGCTACCACCGGTGCAAGTGGGCGTTTACCGTTTGGAGGTGTCGGAGCAAGCGGAAACCACCGCCCGAGTGGATACTACGCGGCGGACTACTGTAGTTATCCCGTTGCTTCGTTGGAAAGCCCACTCGTTGAGTTACCGTCTAAATTGCCACCAGGACTAGAAGGGCTTTAGAAAACATGTTGGATGGCAATATGGAAATCAATGTAGATGGGCTGATCGGGCCATCGCACCATTTCGGCGGGCTCGGAGTAGGAAACTTGGCTAGTCAATCCAGCCGGTTGCAGTCTTCCAGTCCGCGTGCGGCCGCGTTGGAGGGTTTGGCCAAAATGGAGCTTGTTGCAAGCCTAGGAGTGCCACAATGGTATTTGCCTCCCTTGCCTCGACCGAACTGGGGTTGGTTGGAACAGCTCGGTTTTGCTGGCGAGCGAAGTGACGTATTGAAACGTTGCTTTGATTTTTCTCCCGTTTTGCTTTCCGCCGCCTATAGTTCTGCGTTCATGTGGACGGCCAACGCTGCCACTGTAGCGCCGTCGTCCGACACGCTTGACGGAACACTACGAGTGGTGCCCGCCAATCTTTGTAGCAATCTTCATCGCGGCCAAGAGGCCGCCGCACGCGGCGAACAAATCGCGACGCTGCTTGCGCCCGTTTCCAATGCGAAGGTCCTGCCACCGCTTCCTTCGGTGATGGCGCTTCGTGACGAAGGGGCCGCGAATCATATGCGTCTTTGCAACATCGACCGGACCCGAGCAGTGCACGTATTTGTCTATGGTGCAGACCTTGGAAACAATGGGATGCGATTCATTGGTCGGCAGTCTGAGTTTGCTTCACGGCAAGTCGCGTGTGCCCTGCAACTCGATCCCCAAGACTGCATGTTCTTTCAGCAAACCGCGACAGCCATCAATGCAGGTGTCTTTCACAATGATGTTATCGCGACAAGCCACCATAACCTCCTGATTTATCATGAAGATGCATTCGAAAAATCATCATCTTGTATTGCCAGTCTACAGGAATTGTTTCATCGCCGAACGGGAGATGACTTGAAAGTCATTCAGGTTCTGCGAAGTGAGGTTTCGCTCCAAGAAGCTGTTTCCGCTTACTTGTTTAATAGCCAGCTGATTTCTAATTCAAGCGGTGCAATGGAGTTGATTTGCCCAGCTCAATGTCGAGATGCGACAAGTGTTGCACGCTTGATCCAAAGTTGGATTGACGACGCGAGCAATCCTGTCGAGCAAGTTCATTTTATGCAGCTCAACGAAAGCATGGCTAACGGTGGCGGACCAGCGTGCTTGCGTCTGCGAATGGATGTCACGAAATCGCAATTGCAGCTACTCGGCACTCAGTATCGAGTGGATGCTGTTGGTTTGATGCGACTACGAGAAGCGGTATCGCGAACCTATCCGGAGCGATTGCATTTTGAGGACCTGGCTCGATTGGATTTCGCGAACCACATCGAGCACGCAGTCAAGGAACTTAATTCGATTGCGAGTAACGACTCGAGATAATCTGTCGAATCGCTTCCGGTAGGGCCAAGCATTCCAGTTCGAACACTCGCCTTTGCAATGTGTCTGCGGTGTCATCTGGAAGCACGTCGCAGGCTCTCTGCAGGATGATCGGACCGTGATCGTATTGATTGTCGACGTAGTGCACGGTACAGCCAGATACTTTGACGCCAAATTCGAGAGCGGCCTGGTGAACATGATGTCCGTACATACCTTTACCGCAAAACGAAGGTATGAGGGACGGATGGATATTGATAACCCGATTCTCGAAATCGTGAGGAATCAGAATGTGTTGCAGATAGCCACCCATGATGACCAGTTCCGCACCGCTCTGCCGGATTGCAGAGAAAACGCTTTCAGAGTGAGCCTCTGCAGAATCGGCTTTCTTTTTTGTGACGACCAGAGTGGGAATGGAGGCCGCGCTCGCGATCTCCAACCCTTTGGCTTTGCTGGTTGAACTGATGACAATTCGAAACTCGACTGGCAGCGCCCCTTGGGCAGCGCATTGAATCAAATTTTTCAGGGTAGTGCCGCCTCCTGAAATGAGGACAGCAATCGGAATTCTTGGATTCATTGAGCGCTTTTACTTTGTCTTCTTTTTGGCTTCAGATTGCAGCTCTTCTAGGAATTCTTTGAAGCTGCCTTCATCGCTGCCATCGGATAGTTTGACCGCTTGGGTTTGCGCATCGATGGCAGGTTGGATGTTTCCAATCGAATGGTTTAGCCTAGCAACAGTGTCGAGTAGGTTGGCCTTGGTAGCACCTTGGACTTGGTCGAGCACTTTCTCAACCGCTGCGATCGAGAGTCGGATGATTTCTTTGCTTTCGATTTTGTTTTCGGTGTAATTCTCGTACGCCGACCACGCGACGTCCTGAACGAAGAGTGGTTCTTCGGAGCATGTAGAAAACAACTTCACATAGCTTTGTTTGATCTCTTTTGTGTCGGCGTTTGCGCGAATCTGCAGTTCCACTTTAGATTTGAGAAGGCCAAATTGAATTCGCTTGTCGTCAATCTTTTCGAGGAACCCATCAATAGCGGCGGCGGCTTCCGAGAACTTCTTTTTGCGGACTAGGCCGCCGATGGTCTTTTGCATTTCTTCCATCAGGTTTTGTTCAGCGATATACTTGGCTCGATCCCAGGTGTCGCCCAAAACAGATTCGACCACTTCATCCATTTCCATGGGGTGTCCGATCCACTCGATTTTGGCGTCTTTCCCTACGATAAAGGCGCATGGTATGCCGTTTTGTTGGGCGGCCAGCATATAGTCTTTATCGCTCGATCCATCGGGGTCTGTAGTCAAGCAATACGACTTGGTCACATTCGCAATGGTAACCTTGGAGCCATCCTCCAAAGGAATCTCGTTTTTGAGGAACGCTTTCACTTCATCCAGTGGTTCGCTGCTGATGGAGACGATCTGCAACCCTTGGTCTGCGTATTTAGTCTGCAACTCCGAGAGATGCGGCATGCTCTGAACGCATGGGCCGCAAGTCGTTGCCCAGAATTCGACGACATACACTTTGCCCGTTTCGAAGCTGGTGACCTTTTTGAATTTGCCACCGCCGTTTTGGACCCAGTGCTCGACATCCAGTTTGGGAGCAACAGAACCCACTCCTAGTTTCTCAAACGCGTGGGCGCTGCTAGGGCTATCGAACCAGGTGATCGCACAAAAGGTAACGATGGCTACTGGGAATGATGCCAAGATCGTAGATCTTAGATAGGTCATGCTAAACTCCTAGGACAATTCTCATTCGGAATCCCGGATTATAGCTTAGCAGTGAGATTGTTTAAGCCCCAAAGGCTTACCTCATTCTCATATTGCGAAACCATTGATCCGTTGCCATATGCAGCAAAGACTGATTCGGACGCAAAAGTACAACTTCCGCGTTACCATTAGAATACTCTGACCAGTCTCGTTCTTCTTCTACGCGGATGAGCAATTGGTATGCCACGGACGCAACACTTTGTGCGTTTTTGTTGTTTGTCTCGACCAACTGGCTAGCCTGACTCATTTTGGAAAGTTCGGAAACGCGGCCATTCCAAATCCGGTCAGGGTGTTGCATGAGACGAATGCGGACTTGGCTGCCGATTGAGACGCCGGCAACTTGTTCCTCTGTGAGTGTGCACTGGACAGTAGCGAGATCGTTGGTGACGACCCAGCCAACGACGCTGCCACGTTCGAGAATGCGTCCAATGGATGGCTTATCGGTCCACGCATTGGATTCCGCATGCGTCATGTTGGGCTGGACACCCAACGCGATATCCAGAGGGTTTTCGAGCTTTTCTGGTGGTTTAGCCATTGCCGAAACGAATGCACCCGAAGCGGGAGCGACGATCTTTAATCGCTGCAGTTCCTCGTTCCTTTCCTCTAATTGGCGTTCAAGGAAGCGTTTTTGCTGTTGGAGCAACGGAATGTTATCGATGACCCTCGCATCGACAAATGCTAAGCGTTCAAGCGTGGCTAGCTTTTGATCGATTTGCAATTTCCGTGTTTGGAGTTCCGAAATGCTGTCGTTGATGGCGTCGTTTTGCAACACCATCAGCACTGTGTTGGCTTGCACGGCTTGAGCTGTATCGGATTGGATATTCGATGCGATACGCCCTGTCATCGATGCATAAACTGCTTGCTGCTCTCCGATTTGAAAATTTCCGGTAGTTTGGACGCGGTTGGGGAGAGGGAGATTCACTGCGGTTGAAACCAGTAAACCGACAGCTGTCCAGCCGAGCCATGATAATCGACGTGCGGACTCTGACGCCGATGATTGGGTTTGCGACCATGCGGCCAACGAAACCACCCCATTGCAAAGTAGGTAGAGCACGATCATTCCAAGACCGAGGCCCGCCAGTTGCCATTGCAGCGCCACGTAGTACACCATCGACGCGATGCCAAAGAGCATGACCAATCGATTCAAGCTGGATGCGATGAAGTAAATCGTCAGTCCGAAAGACATGGCCAATGTCTCCGTGCGATTTGGACTGGATTCGAGTAGTTGATCCATAGCCCAGAACGAGCGTTCTCGCAGGTTCTGAGTGTTGAGCCAATCGCACAAAACAAAATACCCGTCATACTTCATCAATGGGTTTGCGTTGAATAGCAGGGTTGCAACAGAACAAACCAAAGCGACCTGGAGCGATAGTTCGTGTATCCATCCCGGATGCGAATTGCACCAGATCAAGGCCGCGATGGAGGCGATGATGATCTCTGTGTAGATCCCTGCGAGAGCGATGCCCATACGCAGATAGCGATCACCGATGCGCCATGCGTCAGAAATGTCCACGTAGGGACAAACCATGCCATACGACGCGATGAGTCCAATTTCTCTACATGTTGCGCCTGCACGTTTGCATGCGACCGCGTGTCCAAGTTCATGAAAGAAACGCGTGACGATGAAGACAACACCAAAACCAATTAGGTTCGAGGGAGATCGAAGCGCATTCCAGCTGGGAAGCTCGCTCCACAGTTGCTCGCCTTTTAGCCCGACCATGGTTGCTGCTGCAACGGCGACAATCAGCCAAAAACAAACGGCTGTCATCGAGTAGAAAACGCCCAGCTTTGGTGCAAGCCAATTCAGAATGCGATCAGGAGACCCGATGGACCAGTGGGCTTGCGTTGCTCGGTTGATTTGCGTCGCAAGCCATTGCGCCACAAACACAAACCACGATCGGCTAGTAGTCTGTCCAGATAGCGAGGTCTGGGTGGAATGA
>CAIXME010000276.1 GCA_903920425.1 uncultured Pirellula sp.
ATGCAAATCACCGAACTGAATCCAAACTTGCGAACCGCTGAATCCTTCGGCAACAGATTCATCATCTTCGCCCCCCTTGATGCTTGACGCCTTGGCGACAGTGTCGTTTCCTTGGCTACCTTCGTTGCTGTCCAATGCTCGCGGACCATGGATCGCCTGGACCCGCGAAATATCCTGCGCTGTTAGTTCGAGAATACCACTGGGCCCATGCGTAAACATCGGAGACGTGGGATCATCGCTATGCCCCAAACCGAGAATGTGGCCAATCTCATGTAGTGCTGCCGCCTCAATCCGATCAATGTTCTGCCAATCGGTAGCGGTGTTGAAAACCATATCGCCAGCCCAAGTTCCAACAGCTCGCGTGTTCTCCGTCACGGCTTCGGCACTCGTGTCCGTGGCGAAATCGAATCCGGTAATCCGAATATCCCCAAATCGTTCGTCGCCGCGGGATGGGCCATACACACCGGAAGCGGCCCCGTTGTCTTCAACCAACCCAAAATTGATGTTCGATACCTGGCTCCATTTTTGGAATGCTCGCGCAAACGCTTCTCGCCAATCGGTATCCTGCCCCAACGTGTTGAACTTGCTCTGAATTTGGCTCACCTCTCGACCGACATGCGTCCCGTCCGGCGCAAAACTGTAGGTGAGACTACCTACCCCGGTGAATGCCGAGGGGTTCCCTGAAAAGACCTCTCGCCTTTCAAGTCGCTCAATGGACAAACCGACTCGTCGGTGCAATCTATTTTTACTCATGGTGCCGCACTACCGTTGGACGCTGATGCCTGGAGAGTTTGAATCGCGTTCTGTATTTCCTGAAACTTCGCTTGCTCTCGCATCCATTGGACATCTGGATCGGAAAGCGAAATAGCTGCAAAACTGGAATCCGCATCGACGGCTCGCAAATACCATCGAAACGCATGCCGACCGTTCTCCGATGGTCCAGGTTCCGACATGGTTCCATGTGAATTGGCCGCCAGCAAACTATAAGCACACGCAATTTGGTAGCAAACCATTCCGTCGCGGATTTCTTTTCTTTCGAGCAACGCCAAATCGGCTGCAGCCTCGTTGCCTCGGCCATTTCGCGCATGAACCACTGCTCGCCCAGCCAAATGCGTGGGCTGGTTAGGAGCCAATTTTATCAATTCCGCCAAATGAACTAGGCTAGTTTCAGGCTGCTGTAGCAACTCTGAATACACATATGCCAATTTTTGATGAGCATCGATCGAGACAGGGTTCAGCTCCAATGCCCGCGCAAAATCTTGTTTAGCATCCTCTGGATTGCTCTCCAAACGAATCAGCCCGCGATCCATCCAATGCTGGTCCGTAATCGGCGTACACTCCAAAGCGAGGGCCATATCCAGACGACTCTTTTCCAACTCGCCTAAAGCAGCATGCAACTCGCCTCGGAGGCGGTACACACTTACTGTTGCATATCCATGCTCTATCGCGGCATCGCATTCACTGACAGCTTCTTTCAATCGATTTGCATGTTGCAGTGCCAACGCTCGGTTGAGTCGTGCCCATTGCCATCGAGGTGATTTTTGACTCACCTGAAAGTAATCCTCGGCGGCGGCATCAAATTCCGACAACAAAAACCGTGAGCGACCGCGATTAAAATACGCGATCGCGACCTTAGGCTGTATGGCAATACAGGCCGTATAAGCTTGTATCGCATGCGAGTGTTCCTCAAGATACGAATAGCAGTCCCCGAGCAGCCACCATGCTACGTAGTCTTTTGGATGCTCCTTGACCCGCTGGCTTAGCTCGCTCGCTGCATCATGCCAGTGTCGCTGCTGAACCAAGTGGATTGGATGCGTAAAGGGAATGGAATCCAATTCACTCTTACCTTGCAGCTTACCTAAAAACGAAGGAGGAGCTTTCCATGGATGGTTGCTTGCGAGCTGCAGTGTCTCGTTCCAAGCGACTCTCAATTCATCATCTACGGGGGGCGACGAACTGATCCATCTCGGGTCAAGTTGACCTTTCCCGGTTGATGCGGCTTTATCGGCTATCCACTCAAAGGAACGCTCTAGGTCCGCGACCACGTCTGGTTCGATTTCCGGCGCGAGAGTCAACGAACTCAACATGGCTAGCGTATTAGGAACGCTTTGCCTGAGTTTGTCGACTCGACGAGCCCAATCAGCACGATCCAACGCTTGATCGCGCAAGACCAACCCTGCTGCCAACAGTGCGATGAACACCATCGCAACGCTCGCCATCGATACCGATGATGATATACGAGGGTGCAATACGCACCATTTCTTGAACCTCTCTGCAACGCTAGGCTCTGCCTGATGGACCAGGGGCAAGTGGCCGAACTGCGCATTCAAATCTTCGCATACATGTTGCGCACTCGCATAGCGATTCTCCGGGTTGAACTCCAGACACTTCGACACGATGGCCGAGAGTCCTGGAGGAACCGAGGAGTTCCACCGGCCAGGGTTCCGATCTTCTGGATTCGACTCGCGATCGCCCAATCTTGGTAGTCGACAAGTCAGCATTTCATACAACACAACGCCGAGCGAATAGATGTCGCTACGCGCATCAAGCTGCGTAGGGAGGTCAAATGCACGCCGATGCTCGGGCGACATGTAGGGAAGCGTTCCACCCAAAGGAAAATCGCTCGTGATCAATCGATTTTCTTCGCTTTGAAACGAAACGTTGAAGTCCAGCAGTCTGGGTTGACCATCTGATGCCAAAAGAATGTTCGCTGGTTTGATGTCGGAATGCATCACACCATTTCGATGCGCATACGCCAACGCATCCGCCAACTGCGCTCCAATCCAACAAATTGCTTGAACATAGCTACAACGACTCAACGACCGAGCGGCCGGGGAATTCTGGTGGTTCAGTGTCACTTCCGCTATTTGGCCAGCGACCGACTCCTGGACCTTGGTATCCTCTTCTTTCGGTTCGACAGTAACGCCAGCCAAAACGCTATCCAACTTCGCATTGGAAATAGAACTGACAACGGTATCGATTCGATCTTGTCTATTCTGAATCGTTCGGAGCAAACGCTGGCCCGACCCCACCGACCCGCGAACAGTGGACCGCCACCAACTGCGTTTGGGGTAGATCGTGCTGCGTGGCATATCACGCAACAAATCAGCCAGTGTCGTATTCCCGAGATAGGGCATGCAAATACCGTAGACACCATCCACTTGCTCGACAGAATAGATGGGCACAATCGCACTATGCTGTAACGTCGCAAGCCAATGCGACTCTTGCGTCATACGGAAACTCAATTTGAGAGCAACTAGCCTACCTGCCAGCCCCGTTTGTTTAGCCAAGTAGACCTTCGCAAACGCACCCGTTCCAAGGAGCTCCAACAACTCAAATCCGCCCCATCGCTGCCCCACACTTGGCAACGCATCTATCGAGCGATACGCACTCTCTTCTCGTATCTTACTTGCACGCACAATACTCGCTTGACGCTGCACTTCGAATCGAAGCAACTCCACTTCGTCAGCTGTAAATGGCACAGATGGAAATTGCGATATCCCATCTTGGGCAGTTACCGGATGGCCCGCATTCCAACGATGCTCAATCCAAACACGCAACATCTCGATGAAAATTTTTTGACGATCAGGGGCTGATTGCTCCTCCACGCGCGGGACGTATTTTTGCAAATCAACCGCCATCACACCGTCGCTGGCGATCTGTTCCTCCAATGCATCTACGATGGTGTCGAGAACGGTCATTCTGCCGCTTCTCCCACCGACAGCAGCGCTGACTCAATCAATTCCTTTCGAAAGGATTGTAATATACGCTCCACCGTTCTTTTGCTTCTCTGCTCTTGTAAAGCAATTTCCTGAACTTCCATTCCATCGATGCGCAGACGAATCACGGCGCGATGGCTTTCCGGTTGGTTGGAGATAATCTCCTCAACCGATAGGCATAGAATGTGCCTGGCCACCTCATTGTCATCGCCAACGGAATTCCGCGATGCAACCACTCCGGCATCGGAATCAGGAATAGGCAGCGTTCGCCGGATATCACGTTTGTCGGCCCGATGGTAAGCACCTCGACCACGCACTTTATTCAATGCCATGACCAGCAACAGCTTCCACAACTCATCCCCCTCGGGAGCTTCATACTGGCCCGAGGCAGCCCGTCGAAAGAACGTCCGAAACACCGACTGAACAATATCCTCAGGATCAAAGCGTGTTGCCAACTCCTGAGGCGTCTCCCGTTTCGCCAATTTCAACAATCGCTCCGCATAGCGATAGTACAACTGCAATGCGGCATCCTCGTCCCCTGACCGGAATCGATTCAGCAGTGAATTATCACTCACAGATTTTCTCGATTCCTCGGTCATGGCTTGCTGTGGATTGTCAAAACGGGAAAGGATTCGGCTTGATTCTCGGCAAAAAACCGGCATTGCGAGTATGACCATCCCTATCAACCTCGTAAAGCGAAAACTCGCGCCGAGTCGCCGCTAGACGATTATCCGTTGGAACGTGGATGATGCGGTTCCGATTGTAACGGAACTACCGACAGCGACAGCAGGAAAACCTGCTGGCATCAACGACTCACGCGCATCCTTGGGCTGCGTGGACAAGATCAGCTTGGCCTTGCCCTTGGCATCCGTCACGAGCTTTCCAACCAAAACATCATTCACCTTCACATCAAAGGCCGTGTTGGGTGCCGCTCCCTCTATCTCAGCTTTAAACTTGCGCTTCACGACTCCTTTTTCTGTCTGCTGTTCAAATTCAGCCGATCGCCGAACCCCTGCGACCACATCAAATCGAGCGATCAAGTCCAATCTCTGCGCCGCAGAAACACCCGTACCTGCTGCTGCGCCCGCTCCCGAACCCACCGGTGCTACCAACGAGGCTCCCGAATCCTCCACCTTGGAAACACGAGACAGATTCCCGCTAACAATATCTCCAATGATGAGTTCCATATCTGGCGACAACGAGGTTAGCTCGGCAGGCAACGGCATATGATTGCGATTGTCATCGCCATTGCTCAACACCAAACGGCCACGACCTCGATTGTCTGTCGTCAACTGGCCTATGGCCAAGTCATTCAACGATACCGCAAAAGACTTCGAAGCGGGAGCATTCTCAACACGGATATCTAATTCCCGCTCAACACCAACAGTCTCTAATTCCACTCGAACACGAACGTTCGACGCAGGATTGGCAACAACAGCCGACTGAGGGCGAGTCGCTCCAGGCGTTGCTTGGGAATTGAGTGCATTCACCACGATCAGAGCATCCAACGGTGTTACCATCGAATCGTCGTCCACATCATGTCCGGGCCGCTCGTCCCCCTGTGCTCCAACCCCACGATTAATGTCATTAATGACGACCAATGCATCCAACGGAGTGAGCGATCCATCGGAATCGACATCATGGGGGTAAACGAAATTGTGAAACACATCGGCCGCCATCAGCGCCCTCGATTCCAGCGTCTCAGCGAATAGCCTGCGGGTTACTTTACGTCGCGTTGGTGCCTGAATAGCCATTTCTACGTTCCCTGTTTTAAGATTTCAAATACGGTTGGGGACGACATTCCCTATTAGGTAGAATCGATTCCAACGCAGCGACCCGCCAAAAAAATTTAAAATCCTGATTCAAAGGCATTTTTGGCAATTCCCGCGGCCACCAAATCCCTCTTTCGCATTCCTTTTTGAGGCTCCCGTGCATTCCAAAAGTAAACCATCTCAATCCGTCCTCATCACCGGAGGGGGAACGGGAATCGGACTCGCGTTCGCCAAGGAATTACTAAAACAGGGATATGGCACGCTGATCTTGGGCTCTCGGCGCAGGGAGATTCTTGAAACCACAGCCACCGGACTGCGCAGCCAGTTCCCGAACCAACGCATCCTCACCTTCGCATTTGATCTGCGGGATCGTTCCCAAACCGAATCGCTAGTCCAATTTGCTTTCACAGAATGCGGGGTAGTCGATGTCTTGATCAATAATTCCGGACTCGCAGTCCCCGAAACCATCGACAAACTGACCGACGACGGTTGGAATACGGTCATGGAGACCAACTTGAGGGGAGCAATGTGGCTGACACAAATGGTACTTCCCGCTATGGTCCAGCAAGACTTCGGAGATATCGTCAACGTTTCGTCGCAAGCCGGGAAGCACGGTTATGCCGATGTGCCGTCCTATTGCGCGTCGAAATTCGGACTTCTCGGGTTTGCAGAAGCGGTGCGGGACGATGTCTGCAAAAACGGACGCAACATCCGCGTATTCAATCTCTGCCCTGCACTCGTGGACGTGGAAAGCGATGAATCCAGCCCTCCTCGCCCCGGCTTCCTGCATGTGCGGGCAATGGCCCAAACGCTTGGCTACGCCCTCGGCTTGGATCGCAATGTCGTACTACACGATATCGGCTTGTCGGGCAGATAGCATGCGATCCATGCCACAGGAATGAAAGGCTACTTCTTGCTTGCCGCATTACGAAGATATCCAATCAGTGATGCAAGCTCATGATCGGTCATCACTTCTTCGAAATTACCTGGCATTAGCGATAGCTTACTTTGCTTTTCCTGTTCGATGTCGCTCTCTAGTATTCGACGCTGCTTGCCCTGTTGATCGGTGACGAGAATAGATTCGTCGCGGCGATCCGAAACGAGACCGTTCACGCTTTCTCCCTCGTTCAGCATCAACATGGTCATTCGAAATGCTTCGTCGACATTGCGATCAGGCCACAGAATGTCTTCGGTCAATCGAGCAATGCCACGCGTTCCCACACCTTCTAATTGTGGACCAATTACCTTCCCGACGTCGCCAAGCTTGTGACACAGTGCGCATCGCTCCATGAACATCTTACTGCCGACGGTCAAGTCAGGCTGGATCGATTCCAACAGGATGGCTTTGCTCTCAACGAGGGTCGATCGCGAGGTTGTAGACTCTGCCTCTGGTCGCAACCTCGCCCAGATAATCTGCTGGTCTTCTGGCAAACTTTCCCACCAACTCTTGGGCAGGACTCTCAACGAGTCCCTGGACAACACTCCCTTTTCTGCGAGGCTTGCCAAGAGCATGACAGCACCACGATGCTTGCTCAACCGACTCACGAATTGCTCTTGCTCGCGAAATGAGCAGCGTTGGCAGATGACCTTTGCCACCTCGAAAAGTCGCTCGGAATCGCTCCCCCATTCCCACCGTGATAGCACGGCATCGCGAATACCCATCCTTTGTAGCAAATCGTACCAATGATGCTCGGCCGCAAACTCCACCAATTCGACCCAGTGCTGTTCACTGCTCTTGTATTTCGTTTTTACCAGTTGGAAACGCATCCCCCAATCCACTCTTGGATTATCAGCCACGAGTGATATCGACTGCATGGATTCACCCAATGCCGGCCATCCAAATGTCTCGACAAAGGCTACAATTCGCTGCCATTTCTTTCTCCACTCCTCAGGGTTTAAACCAGGCTGGCTCGACTCGCCAACTCCAATCCAAGCAAACGATGGCCCGGCATCGCCGTCCACGACTCGCAATTGGATGTCCTGCCCCGCAAACTTGCTAAGGTCCCAAGTAATCAATCGAGCAACATCACTGCGTGGAGGAAACTCTCTGTACGCGACTTCTTTTTCAGCCCCGTTTTCATCCAACACGACCAGCGCTACATAGTTCTTTTGATGATCAGGATCTGCAGGCAGTCCGTTGTGTCCAACAATCCAAAATTGCAACGCCATGGGGGCTGGCATCGGAGAAGACACCCATGTTCCTGTATAAGCTTCCCCCAGTGCCAAACTGCTAAAGAACTGCCCTGCCGGCTGCGCAATCCCATCTAATGGTTCTCGCTCCCGCTTTTCCACTCCCCAGGCATTTCGATCATTCCCCTTCGCTGCTTGACCACGCCAGTTTTGCAACGAAAGCGATCCCCACTTGCGTTCCTGTTCATTGATGTGATCGCTCCAATCGTGAGCCAAGATACCGATGATGGCATGCCCGCGATGAACGAGGCTCTCCAGAATCTTGCCCCGTTGCTGCGACTGACGTCGAGCGATGTTCAAGACCTGATCGGCCATGGCAGTGGGATCTGCAGCAGTCTTTTCCATGACAGCAAGCAGCCGATCCATCTCCGAATCGCCAGCGACCTCTGCAAGCCCCTGAATGACATCTTGTAGTACTTTGCTATGCTCGGTCGTCGAATGAACGTCGCTGGATTGCCTCTCTGCAATCGTTAACACACCCGACACGGAAACAGAGTCTTTGAGCGACAGTAGCACCTTAACCAAAGCTCGGATGCGAGGGGCGTCAACCGGTTCCATCTTTGCATTCGTGTCAGTACCGATTGCAACACCACAAGCGATATGAACCCAACGGGCAAATCGATCTGCCGATGCATTCCTGAGCGCTGTAACCGTATCACGCAAACCAATTAAATTGGTTTGCCATAATACGGGATCCACCTCGCGATCGATCTTGGTTGCCATCAACATCAACCAATCCGCATTGCGTTCCAACTCATTCGTTCCCTCGTTGGACTGCAATGACAAACTCGAACGCGTGCAGGACTCGATACTAGCCTGCAACTGCATCGCGTCCCTCTGCGGATCGAGCTCCACCGCCTGACGGCGTAACGCATCCAGATCCATCGCTGGAGCATCTGAAATCACCCCGGTCAAGGAAGCAGGCTTTGGCTTCGAATCCCGTTGGATCACTTCGCCACCTCCAATCCAACGGATGCGCCAAATGCGTCCGCTCGTGCGATCGCGGTCCGGGTGATTTAATGGAACCTCATAGTGGCCGATAATCTTGTTGTAAAAATCCGCTATGTACAAACTGCCATCGGGTCCGAATTGTAAATCAACAGGCCGGAACCAAGGATCGTCGCTGGTCAGCAAATCCGGCATCGCAACGGCCTTGGCAGTCGCGCCGCGGTATTCGATATGGTTGCGATTGACGCGACAGGTCATCACGTTGCCACTCAAAAAGTTATCTTCCAATGCAACTGGAAAACTGGAATCCTTGGAGTGAACAAGACCAGCAATCGCCGTGCTACCATGCAAGTGATCCATCATGGGTGGTACAAACCCTAGCCCATCATCGGGTCGACCGAAACTCGGATAGCATCCACCTCGAATCAACTGCGAGATCGGCTTGCTGTGGCAATCGGCGGCATACCAAAATCCCCAACGATCGCGAGCCATCCCAAACGGGTTAACTTGCCCTTGCGTATAAAGTTCCACGCGTGAACCATCCGGCCGAAACCGAAATACGTTCCCCGAATTCATCGCGATTGTGTGCCCATCTTTGCCAGCGATGTTACTCTGGTTGTTAAACCCATGGCACGCGTAGACCCAACCGTCGTCACCCATTCTCAACGAGTTCACCATTCCATGCGTATCGCGAGTTGTGTCAAAAGGTCCCAACACTACGTCCCGGCGATCGCACACGCCATCTCGATCGGTATCTTGCAAATACAGAATATTGGGAATCGAAAAACAAAGCACACCGTCGCCATAAGGCAACATTCCGATCGGGATGTTTAGTCCATCTGCAAACACATGCGACGATTCAAAGCTTCCGTCTTTGTCCTTGTCCTCGAGGATCACGACGGAATCAGCTCCGGTTTCATCGTTCTTGGCAGGAAAGGGATACTGGGTACTCTGAGTCACCCAAAGGCGCCCCGATTCGTCGAACGCCATATTCATGGGTTTTGCGATCGTAGGTTCTGCTGCGACGAGGTCGATCTGAAATCCCTCAGGGACATGAAACCCCGCCAACTCGTCCATCGGCGATAGATGCGAAGTCGACCGGATGGTTTGACCAAAAATATCCTGTTGGGTAGCAGGCTCGGCAGGCGTGAATCGATCGGAAGCGACAGTAGGCGAAGTGGGAGAAAGCCCCCCCGTTTCGTCCGCCGCACCGGAGTCGCGACAGGAAATCAAAACAGCGATCAACAAAACGCGAGCGAAAAACGCAACGCGAACCATGCGAAAAAGGGAAGGGATCAAAAGAAATTCCAATTCAATGGAGGCGGGAAACTTGGGAGGGATGCAGAAACCTGGCAAGGGATCCCAGGGCTTTCTGTCAAAGGATTTTCTCATTCTACTCAAAATTGTTCAAAAATGCTCAAGTCCCTACGGGCTGACGTTGCCCTCCTAAAGTTGTTTTGTGTATTCACTCATGGTCTGGACCCGCTTTAAACCGTAGACCAACCGGAGATGTATCATGCCCAACAAACAACGGAACTTCCTTAGTTCAATTGTTTTTTCATGCGTTGCATGGAGCGGAACTATGGCAACTGCCCAGATGGGTGGCATGCCTGGCGGTGGTGGTGGCGGCGGTGACAACGCACCAGCATTCAGCGATCCCAAATTCATCGACAAGCTCTACGAAGCAGGTGGCAGAGCCGGTCGCCAAGCAACCGACGGCGTCCCTATTGCTTCGGTCCGTATCGAAGGCAACAAAACGATCTCGGAGAATTTCATTCTCTCGACCATGCAATCTCGTGAAGACCGTAGCTTCGATAAAGAAACGTTCAATCGCGATATCAGCACCCTTTATCGCACCAACCTCTTCCGCAAAATAAGTCCCTATTTTTCTGAAACCCCAGAAGGGGTTCACATTCGGTTGATCGTGGAGGAACGCCCGATCGTCAGGCAAGTCATATTCCGAGGAAATGAACGACTCGAAGACCGTATGCTCACCAAGCACGCCGGAATCCAAAAAGGGGATCCTCTCGAGCCAATCACCATCAACACCGCCAAGGCACGTCTGATCGAGTTGTATCAAGACAAGAATATGAACCAAGTCGATATTCAAGTCGTCTCGGGACTGAAACCAGGCGATCGCGATGTCGAGTTTATCATCAACGAAGGCCCCGTCGAGCGGATCAATACCATTCAGTTCGTAGGCAATCATGCGTTCGGTTCCGATCTACTCAAAGCACGGATCAAGAGTCGCGATGCTCGAGGCGGAATCACATCCTACATTTTCAACAAAGCATCGGATAACAAACTCGATGCAGATCGCGATGCCCTCATGGCATACTACCGATCGCTAGGGTACTTCGACGCACGGGTCGAGTATCGCAAAGAATACAACTCGCGCGGTGACTTTATCGATCTCACCTTTGTTGTTGATGAAGGCCAACGATACACGATCAAATCCGTATCCATCGCAGGAACCAAACGCTACGAGCCAAGCGAACTGTTGCCTTACATGAAACTCAAGGCAAACGATCCGTTCTTGCAATTGAACAAATCGTATGACGAAAAATTCCTGCGAGATGTCTATGGCGCCCAAGGGCATATCTTTTGCGATGTCGTCGGTGAACTTGTTTACCAACCTGGCAATCAAGTTGACGTGATCTACAACGTGGGAGAAGGAGACGTGTATCGCGCCAGCGAAGTGCGTGTTCGGATCGATGGTGACCACACGAAAGAACGCGTCGCAATGCAACCATTGGACAAGATCCGTCCCGGCAGCATCATCAACGGCCCTGCGGTCGACAGCGCAGAACGTCGCCTGCGTTACTTGAACATCTTCAATAACGACCCAAGCCAAGGCCCGATACCAAGTATCAAAATCGATCGCCCTGAAGGCTCCTACCCCGAGGACGACCTCGACCGGTAACCCCCGTAGATAAGACGACGATCGTTCAAGAAACCAGACTATTTACGACGGTGCCATTTGTTGCCTCGACTAACCTTATGCCAAGCTACAACAAACAAGTTGATATCACGATGAAGCACAGCAATCACAAAACGATGCGTTTTGCTTCGGCGTTGCTTGCGATGCTAATTGGCGGGACAACATCGACTACACCCGCATTAGCGCAATCAATCCCGTCAGGCTACGGATACACTCCGCCCCCAGCAAATGGCCCTGCCTCCGGATACGCCGTTCCCTCCCCCTACGGAACATTACCCCCGTACGGTGCCCAGCCCTCACCCGTTTATACCAACCCGCCAGCAGTCAACAATCAGTACGCGGCGCAACCTGGCTACGGCAACGCAATTCCCCAAAACGTCCCCATGCAAGGTTACCCGACAAGCCCATCAGCTAACAACGCCCCCATCGATGGTAGCGTCACCGTTGGGCAACCCATGTTCGGGCAACCGATCCCTGGACCGGTGATCGTCGCACAACCCACACTCGTTCCTCCCAATAGCCAAGCATTGCCATTCCCTGGCCCGATGAACCAACCCCTGCCACCGCTAAACCAGCCTTGGCAAATCGAACCGAACACCGTCTTCACGAGCCCAACGCCATTTGGATACAACCCAAAGATTCGCGATGTGCCCGTAGAAGTGATTGCACAAGAAGGCCAAACGGGTCGCTTCTCTGTTGGTGGTTCGGTGAACAGTGACCTCGGGGTCGCAGGCCAAATCATCATGGAAGAACGCAACTTCGACATTATGAGATGGCCAGGTCGCCCAAGCGACTTGCTCAACGGCGCATTTCGTGGCGCCGGCCAAAACTTTCGTGTCGAACTTGTGCCCGGCAACAATGTTCAACGCTACACACTCAACTGGACAGAACCCAACCTGTTCGGCTACTCGCCATTTAGCCTATCGGTCGGCGGATTCTATTTCACTCGAATGTACCGAGACTGGACCGAACAACGACTAGGTGGTCGCGTTGCAGTCGGCTACGAAGTTACACCAGACCTGTCCCTCACAACGGAGCTGCGAGCAGAAGATGTCAAGATTTCTAACCCTCGAGTTGCAGGACTTCCAGCCCTCGACCGTGTTATCGGCAGCAATGACCTCTACACAGGTCGCGTCCGTTTAGCGCACAATACACGTGACAGTCCGTTCTTGCCAACCGAAGGTCATTTGCTCGAAATGATCTATGACCAAACGTTTGGTGAATTCGACTTCCCTCGCGCTCAGATCAACTACAGCAAGTATTTCCTAGTCCGCGAACGAGCCGATGGAACGGGGCGCCACACCTTTACCAACGCGGTTCGACTCGGCTTTACCGGGGAAGACACGCCGTTGTTTGAGAACTTCTTTGCCGGAGGTTTTTCAACTATGCGGGGTTTTCAATTCCGCGGTGCAGGTCCCGTCGAGAGCGATGTTCAAGTGGGCGGTCGCTTTCAATTCCTCGGGACACTTGAATACATGATGCCGATCACCGCAGACGATATGCTGCGTATGGTTGCCTTCGTCGACTATGGTACCGTCGAAAAAGACATTGAAATCAACTGGGATAACTTTCGGGTTGCGCCAGGCTTTGGTGCACGCATCGCCGTACCTGCCCTGGGACCTGCCCCACTCGCGTTCGACTTTGCATTCCCTGTTGCCTATGCTGAAAACGACAGTCGACAAGTCTTCTCTTTCACGATGGGCCTGACGCGATAACGTTGGATCGAAACATGGTTTTTGGTGTCGATCTCCCAAGCTATCACGGACCTTTAGACCTTTTGTTTTACTTGGTCCGCCGCGAAGAGCTCCCTTTGGAGGATGTCTCTCTCGCCAAAATCACGCACCAGTATATTGCTTACCTCGAGATCCTGGAGTCGTTTGATCTCGATGACGTAGGCGAATTCGTCGATTTGACTAGCCAGCTCATCGAGCTCAAAGCCAAAATCGTGCTCCCTGCAGCGGACGAGTCGGATCAAGAAAACGGGCAATCCGTTGTACGCGAAGACGCCATGCCTCAGCTCGTCGAACGCTTGATGCAATACAAGCGGTTTCGAGACGCTGCGTCTTTGCTGGACGAGCAAAGTCGTCGATGGCAACTTCGTTATCCCCGATTGGCTAACGACCTGCCTCCTCGACGCATTGATGTACAAGACAGTCCTATCGCCCATGTCGAAGTATGGGACCTCGTCAGTGCATTCGGTCGCATTCTCAAAGCGCGACAGAATGTACCACAACAAAACATTCGCTACGACGACACCCCCATTCACGTGTACATGCAGCGAGTCCATGAACGGGTCAAACAAGAAAAGCGAGTGGAACTGCAAGATCTATTCGAAATCGGCATGCACAAAAGTGCGTTGGTCGCAATGTTCCTTGCTGCGCTCGAAATGACGAGACACCATGGACTCTATGCGATTCAAGACTCGGCGGATGGACCACTCTTCTTGCAACCCGGCCCAGACTTTCAAGAAATCCTGGATGTTGCGCAAGTGGACAACCTCGCCAACGAAGCAGTGACGAATTCGAATCTTCCTGTCGTGCCTCGCTAGCACTACCTACTTTGCCGGCATCCGCAGACCAGCATCAAGACGCAACGTACAGCCATTGAACATGGCGTTTTCAATAACATGCTGTACCGTTAGCGCGAACTCCCGCGGTTCCCCGAAACGATGTGGAAACGGCGTCTCTGCGAGCAATCCGGAACGCACCTTTTCTGGAGCGACCTGCATCATGGGCGTCTCGAAAACACCAGGGGCGATGCAAACGACGCGAATACCCAAACGCCCAAAATCGCGAGCCAAGGGTAACGCCATCGCAGCTACTCCACCTTTGGACGCAGCATAAGCGCTTTGGCCCGTTTGCCCATCAAACGCCGCTATCGATGCGGTCATCACAATCACTCCACGTTCTGCATCCGCGTCTGCGTCTGCAACCGGTACCTCAACCTGACTCATACTCTCTGCGCTCAGCCGCGCGACATTGTAGGTTCCAATCAAATTGATCTCGACCACCCGGCGAAAGCTGTCCAACGATCCGGCTCCGTCGCGTCCAACAGCTCGTTCTGAATGCAATATCCCAGCACAAGTGATCGCAGCAGACAATTGTTTCTTGAACCGTTTCGTGCCCAACGCAATGGCAGAGCGAACGTCCTCTTCCTTGGTGACATCCCCAGACACGTATTGGCAACGGTTTGGAAATCGTGTCAACACATCGGTGCGCGGAGGCGCAATGTCGAAATTCAAGACACTGCAACCAAGCTCCAAGAATCGATCAACGCATGCCGCGCCGAGGCCGGAACTTCCTCCCGAAAC
This sequence comes from uncultured Pirellula sp., assembly GCA_903920425.1. GTDB lineage: Bacteria > Planctomycetota > Planctomycetia > Pirellulales > Pirellulaceae > JBKCUI01. The sequence continues at coordinate 14,881 of CAIXME010000276.1, forward strand.
CAAGATCCATCCACTTGCGATTTTCATGTTAGATCACCCCACCAACGCATGAAATGAAACTGAGCTTCGAGATCTTTATCGAACGCGTTCTATCAACATCGCGACCGCTTCGCCCCCGCCCAAACATAACGTTGCTACTCCGTATTGGCGATGAGATGCTATCAAGTTATGAATCAAGGTAACGAGTACGCGCGCACCACTACAGCCCAGCGGATGCCCAAGCGCAATGGCTCCACCATTAACATTGACTTTTTCCGGATCAATGCCAAGCAGGTCAATACATGCCAAGGTTTGTGCTGCGAACGCTTCGTTGATTTCAAAAAGATCGACTTGATCGAGTGCCATGTTTGCCTTTTCCAATACCTTCTTCACTGCACCTACGGGGGCGGTAAAGATGTCTTGATGATCGCTGGCAAAACAGGAATGGCCTATGATTCGAAATGCCCAGGGGGATTGGTGTGCAGCATAAGTCGCTTCGTCGACAACCACCAAAGCCGCTGCACCATCGCTGAGAGTCGATGCATTTCCTGCTGTTACGGTCCCAACATAGTCTTCATCACCAACACGTACCAACTTCGAAACGAAGGCAGATTTTAGCTTAGCCAGTCCCTCCACATTGCAATCCGATCTTGGCGTTTCATCCCGATTGCGAACAATCGAGTTGCGACCCTCCATGGTCGGAACGGGAACAATTTCCGAGTCGAAATGGCCAGAAGTTACAGAGGCATTTGCCCGTTGATGGCTGCGCACCGACCAAGCGTCCTGTTGTGCGCGTGTGATCTTTTCATTCTTGGAAACCCATTCCGCAATACAGCCCATCGCCAGATCCAAATGGGCGCAACGCAATCCATCGATGTCAACCGCATCGAAAAGCGATTGCTCTCCGTACTTCCATCCCGACCGCCCTTGGCGCAGCAGATGCGGAGCCTGGCTCATGCTTTCCATTCCACCCGCTATGACGCGACGGTACTCACCGGCGCGA
>CAIXME010000277.1 GCA_903920425.1 uncultured Pirellula sp.
TCTAATAAGGCTTGCACCACGGGCAGACGAGCTGAGCTAGCAGTTGCCTTTTTGGTCAATTTTTGGATTTGTTTGTAGACCTTGAGCCCGTCTCTTTGTTGATTCAGTTGTTGGATTTCTAGATCGAGGTTTGCCACCGCAATTTACGGCCTTTCGAATTTCTGAGAACTAACGTTTCTTCTTATTCTAGCTGCCAAACTGATTCACCCACGAGTAAACTCGCGGGGGTCTGTATGCCTGTCTGTCGCCCCCCCACCGGCTTGTGCGGTGGGAGCGTAAGTTTGGTAGCTAGAGGCCAAGGCCAGACCACCCACCTGTCCTGATTGGTTCCTGTTAACGCACCGCACCCATGTCATATTCACCAAATGTTCCAACATAATAACTCGGACGAAAAATCGCTTTCTGCCCAAATGCAAACGCGATGTTATTCATGAACGACAAAGCAACATCTTCAGGACTGTGCTCGACGTCAGCGCGTAGACTCAAATGAAGATGGTCAGGCATCACTGACCGTCTCGATACGCCATACGATTTCTTGATCGCTACCTTATCACAGGTTCCCGCCATCAGCCTTAGCGATCCTTCGTCCGTAAATCGCGTACGAGATTCAGTCACCAAGACAACATGGAGATTGTACCAATAACGTCCTCTCTCTGTTGCGGAGGGATCTTGGAGCCGAACGTCAGCATTTGAAACCGTGAAGCCCTTCATGAACTCTTCAAATCGGTCATCTACAAACTGTTCCTTCGCAACTTGCCTACCAATGTATGCTTCCACTTGTTCGCGTCGGTTCTCCCCAATCGAGCGAAATGCAACTTTTCCGCTAAACGTTGTTGGCGTTCCCGCAACGCGCAACGCGTGCTGAAGTCGGCCTTTCATTCGAGCAGCACAGAACGTTGGACTAACCGTGGGTTTAACACTGCATGTAAATTGAATTTGCTCGGCAGACCAATTGAACTCGAGGACACGAATACCGTCTGTTTCCCATAGTGGCTCCAGCGTTGTAAAAAACTCTTGGGACGGTTGCTTGGGGAAGAGTCCGTCCGAAGGCCAACCGATCCAGGCTTATCGAAGATGATAGGCTGGCGAATCAATGTATTGGGGCAAATAGAGTGGTGTGGGTTTCATGCTTGCCCCTATGATTCACCCACGAGTAGACTCGCGGGGGTCTGTATGCCTGTCTGTCGCCCCCCCCACCGGCTTGTGCGGTGGGAGCGTAAGTTTGGTAGCTATCATCTGGGTCCTAGCTGCCAAACTGATTCACCCACGAGTAAACTCGTAGGGGTCTTTTCATTGTCCTATTTTATCAAGCAAACGCATCGACAAGGATCGATAAAGCGGATGCGTATGTTGCGATAGCTTTGACAAAGCCGCGAACTACCTCAAGATGGAGGCGGTCGTGCCAGATGTCTCACCATGGCCCGTTGGCCACCATCCATCCGATTCGCAACGGTCATCGCACGGCAAATCGCCCTCGTAAGGACGCGCGTCGAGAGAGTTGGCGTCGATGGTAGTACTCCATAGAAAGACCTCGGAGGGAACCGAAATAGCGTCCCTCCCAGATCCATCTATGCAATTTGTCCATCGCGAGTCCGCCCCGTACCCCGGAAGATTGCGGGTAATTACGAAAAAAGCCGACGTTTTGCTTGTTTGCTAAACGTCGGCTTTTCTGAAAGCGTGGAATCTCAGGCTAGAAGCCTAATCCACTTGAGTTGAAATTTGGGCCGGCTCATCTACGACCTTTAGGTAATGGTCCAAACTCGCAAAGGCTGCTATGTTTCCCTTGCGTGACGTAAGTGGTAACTGAGCTCACATTGAAGTTGGGAGGCCTAGTGTTTCGTAAACCGTCAAAATTTGACTTTTACCGAGTAGTAGGGTACAAATTACCTCCACGAATTTATTTCAGGAGGTCTTTTGTACCATGCTTCAACCTAACACGGTAAGTGCTTCAACGCGCGCTACCGAGCTGTTTCGTCAGAATGGCGGAATCATGCGGATGGCCGACATCGTTCGCAGTGGCATCACTCGTAACACGCTATATGCAATGCGAGACTCTGGACAATTAGAGCAACTCGCACGAGGCCTCTACCGGCTAGCGGATATGCCATCCCCCAGCCAATCCGATCTAGTAACCGTTGCTGCGAAAGTTCCACAGGCAGTGATTTACCTAGTTTCGGCACTTTCCTTTCACCAACTGACTACGCAGATACCTCACGAGGTATGGATCGCGATTCCTCGAAACTGCGAACCGCCTCGGCTTAGTTTTCCGCCCGTTCGTGTCTCGCGTCTGACCGAGGTACCATTCAAAACGGGCGTCGAAAAACACGTGATTGATGGCACGACTGTTTCCGTTTATTCCCGCGAAAAGACTCTGGTCGATTGCTTCTGTCGGCGCAATGAGGTGGGGATGGATGTCGCCATTGAAGCAATCAAGTTCTACATGACGCATGGCAAACTGAAAATCGATCTGATCATGGAGTACGCTACGTTGCTTAGGGTTGCCAAGACGATGCGACCTTATCTCGAGGCGCTACTATGACGCGCGACATTCCGGCGTCGGTACGCGGACGACTAGAAATCCTTGCAAGACAATCGGGACGGCCGCTTCAAGAGTTGATGCAGTACTTCGTCATGGAGCGATTCTTGTTTCGGCTTTCGCAATCCGAATATGCAGATCGGTTTGTGCTAAAGGGCGCGCTGATGTTTACGGTATGGGGAACTCCTCAGGCGAGAGCGACTCGAGACATCGATCTGTTGGCTCGCGCCGAGAATTCCGTAGATGCTATGTCAGATATGATCAAAGATGTATGCCGACAACCTGTCGAATCCGATGGCGTAGAGTTTCTCAGCGATTCGGTTCAAGGAGAGATCATCAAAGAGAATGCCGAGTACTCGGGAGTCCGAGTAACTTTTGTGGCGATGATTCAAAATGCGCGTTTGCCCATGCAGATCGATATTGGCTTTGGCGATGTGATCTACCCGACCGCCACCGTCATTGATTATCCAACCATGTTCGATTTTGAAACGCCACGTCTTAAAGGCTATCCGAAAGAGACGGTCATCGCTGAGAAGTTTGAAGCGATGGTCAAACTCGGCCAGCTCAACAGTCGCATGAAGGACTTTTTTGACATCTACGTTCTGGCACGTCAGTTTGACTTCGATGGGGAAGTCCTAGGTCATGCGATTCAGAAGACCTTTGCCAATCGAAACACCGAACTAAATGCTGAGCCATTTGTTTTCTCCCCTGCGTTCATTGCGGATGCAGGCAAGCAAATTCAGTGGACAGCCTTTATTCGCAAGTCCAAGCTGACGGGTACTGCTAATGCGTTTTCGGATATAGTGAGCGAAATCCGATTCTTCTTGGCACCGGTTGTTCAGGCCCTCGCAGCTAGGCGGGGATTCATAGCCCATTGGAACGCAGGCGGCCCGTGGGACCCTCAATAGCCTAGCTCCAAGCAAAGTTCTCAGCTTAATCACTGAAGGCTCCCGTTTCTCATCGATGTCATGCCACAATTAGAACCGGATACTGCAATTTATGCGAGACAGTCGCGCACGAGCCGCACTAGCTATTCATCATGCGATGCGCAGGTTCGGATCTGCTGGCATTTGGCAAGCGAGCTCAGCTATAAGGTTCGCGACGTTTACTCGGACGAAGGTGAGTCGAGCGAGTCGTTGGATCGCCCACAATTGACGCGTTTGCTGGCTGCGATTGACGCAGGAGAAGTGAGACGCTTGATCGTCTACAGTATCGATCGACTGACACGGCGACTATTTCATCTGCAAGAGCTGCTCGAACGATTCAATCGCAATGATGTGGAATTGTTGGTCGTTACGGACCCAAGATTCGGTGGAGCTGCCGCTAGTCGATTGATGACGAACATTGTGGCTGCAGCGAGCGAGTTTGAGATCGAAATGACCCGCGAGCGATTGTCTGATGCAAGAGCTGCACTGAAACGTCAAGGCAAACGCGTTGCCGGACGCGTTCCGTTCGGCTACCGAGCTGACAGCGTATCAAAGACGCTTACGCGACACCCTGAACAGTCACCCATTGCGGAGCAGCTTTTTGAATTGGCGTCACAAGGAATCAAACCAAGCGAGTTAGCTGACCACGCCAATTCGTCCCAATGGAGAAACCACCAAAACGAGACTGGACGGTGGACGCCCCGCTGGATCACTAAGTTGCTCACGAACAGAGTATACATCGGTGAGATTAGCAACGGCGTATCGTTTTTGCCTAGCCAACATCCGCCGATCGTTTCCTCCACTGTATTCGATGCTGTTCAACAACAACTTGCCAATCGCATTGCTCGAGGCTCGTCCGGCTGGAAACGCGAGTTAATCAAGCCGTCTAATGATGAACTGGAGCTGCTAGGGATTTTGTATTGTGGACAATGCGATCGGCCCATGAGCACAAGCGTCTCAATACGCGGTCATATTCGCTATCGCTATTACCGCTGTCGCTCGCATGCTGGCGGTCGCCCGCCTTGTCGTGGCGTGAACATCGCTGCATTCGAAGCAGACAGATTAGTAAAAACTGTGCTATCGGAACTTGAAGAGCCAGAGTCCAACCATTCTGGATTTACAATGTTTTGGCGGGGCTTAACCGATCAACAGCGGAAGGAGACCCTTGGCGAACTGATCGAGCGAATTTCTCTCAGTTATTCGACAAAGGAACTGACCATTCAATTCAAAGTCGAACTCGATTCAATCATCACTCAGCGCTCGCCACCTGAGCCAATAGAAAAGCAAGGTCGCTAAAAGCTGCCTATCTTCACGAACGGCCCAGTCGCGCCTTTGCAAATCGAATTACCCTGCCAATGACGTTTCGCAACTTTGGGCCGCTTAGTGAGGCAGATCAGCGACAAAAAAAGAATCCCGAGTGAGTCAGACACTTCATGACCCAGAGTTGTTAACCCGGCAGTTCTATCCAAACATAGAAGTTGAAATTCGGGCGGACTCATTTCCGACCGCGACGCAACGCCCAACGACTCTTAACCCGCCGTGGGGGCTGTGCTTCACAGATGCAGAATGTACATCTGAACGAGGGGGGCATAACAGCCGCGAAAACAAGAATTTCTGTGAGGGGATTTCCACCTTGATGTCGCATGAGTGATCGGCACTGCCAATTTTCTACTCAAAACGAAATGTCTGGATCAAAGAAAAATGAAAGCTTCTTGGAAAACTGCGTTAATCGGGTCGGTCCTATGGCTGTCTGGGAGTGTTTTTTCCCTACTTCAAGCTCAGGACCAAACCTTGGCTATTCCGCCGGAACTCACAAAAGCCGGGGAAGCAATGGTCCTTGCCTTGAATCAAAAGGAGATCGATAAGGCCTTTGACGTGATGACCGACAAGGGAGCTAATCACTATATGGCAATCATGCTCATTCAATTGTCCCAGATCAGTCAATTGGAGACTGCTGGCGCTCAGGAGAATGACTATCAACAGCTGAAGAAAGGGATTGAAAAATACGGCCTCGACAAATTCGAATTTGAGATGCCGATTCCCGATAGACATTCGGCCCCCGAGAAGATCATGAGCGAAATACTCACAGCCATGGACGCCGCCGAGAAAAAAATACTGGACTGTATTCCAGCCAACGTAAGACGAAAGGCGATCACGGAGATGCTGACGGCCATGAGTAAATTCGTGGATTCTCCCATGTCACTCAGGCTCGGCGAGTTTGAACTGAGAGGGGACCAAGCGGAAGCTCCAGTGTTGGGCAGTGTCAACGCAGAGGTCGTACTCCCTCAAAACGACGAAGCCATGCCTGAAGTGCCAATCGAGTACCTTCTTTTCACCAAGAAAGATGGACTCTGGCGCTTTGATGGGTTCAATCGCAAAAGGATGGTAGAAAGCGCATTGAATGCCGAACTATCGGAGGCGATGGCACAGCCCTTCAAGGAGATTACAGATCTGTCGATCATGGGCAAGACAATAGACGACCAGCCGGTTAGTCTTGCGGCCTATAAAGGAAAAGTTGTCCTTGTGGATTTTTGGGGAACTTGGTGTGGCCCTTGCGTGGCTAGTTTGCCAAAGTTGAGAGAGCTACATTCAGAATACAATTCGAAAGGATTTGAAATTCTCGGAGTTGCGGCCGATAATGCTGATTCTTTGAAATCCTTTCTCGCCAACAAGCCGCTGGGTTGGAAGAATATCGTTGATGTAGATGCGGAGATCGCCGGCAAGTACTCGATCGATGCATTTCCAACCACTTTACTTATTGATAAACAGGGAAAACACGTTGCAACAAATCTTCGCGGTGAAACCCTGGTAAAGGCGATAGGCCTTCTGCTCGAAGACAAGTCCGTTTTGTCGATCACAGGCAGTGCTCAGCAAGTGTTGGATGCAGGAAAGGAAAGTGCGTCGAAAGAACAAAAGCTCATATTCTTGCACTTTGGTGCCACGTGGTGCGGGCCATGCAGAAAACTCGAAGAATGGATGTCGCAACCTGAAATCAGAAGTATGCTCGACAAAATTTTTGTTGATGTAAAGATCGACAACGATTCGAACCTCGGCGCGAAGGAACTTTTGACTGAGTTCAGCCCCAGTGCATCAGGTATTCCCTGGTATGCTATCCTGAAGAGTACCGACTCAAAACCAATTTCAACCTGCGAAAATGACAAGGGTGAAACCATCGGGTTTCCAGATGCTACGGAAGGGATCGACCACTTTGTGAAGATGTTCGAAGTCACTGGAAAGTTCTCAAAAGCCCAACTGGAACAGATACGCTCTTCAATCAAAGATGTCGTAAATCCTACAAGAGCTGAGGCTCCCAAGTAGGCTTTCAAGACGCAACGTTGAAACAGGCATGCACCAAGCCTGTTTCTGGCTGGCAGTTCGATACGGAGACCGGTTCCATACGTTTGGCTGCAGTGAATCCGTGCGAATACACAGCATTGGAAGGCACCCAATGAATGACCGTCAACATTCCTGAGCATGTCCCGACGAAGTAGGAGTTATATCGGAGGTCAACCATCGGCGTTATAGTGGTACAGAAGTCGCGCAAATCTTTCGACGCGACTTCTTCGACACCGATCACTCCGCATTCAGCTTTCCTGCTAGTCTTCTTCGAATGGATAACCTAACAAACATTCTCAGCGAGATTGGCAGGAGCCCGAATTCACCGGAGATCTACAATCGTTTGCTTGGTTTGGTTTACGAAGAACTTCGATTGATGGCAGCTAGAAAGTTACGGTCGGAAGCGGTTGGGCAAACTCTCCAGTCAACCGCTTTGGTTCACGAAGTATGGCTGAGACTGCTCGATTCATTTAGAGATCAGGAACAGCCCGGTGAAGGCTTGCAGAATCGTCGACACTTTTTTGGAGCAGCCTCTGAAGCGATGCGGCGAATTCTGATTGAAAGGGCTAGATACAAGAAACGTCTGAAGCGAGGCGGCCCTGACGGCAAACGACAGCAGCTCTGCGAGTCACACAAAACGGCCAATCCAATCGAGGATGACGTACTGGACCTACATGCTGCTTTAGAGGTTTTCGAAAAGATAGATCCCGTCAAAGCACAGATCGTCAAACTAAAGTTCTTTTCCGGTTTAACGACACACGAGATCGCTGACGCGACGCAACTCTCCGTGGCCACCGTCGAACGGTATTGGGTCTACGCTAGGGCATGGCTGTATCAACAGATGGCGGAGCGGCTTCCTAATGAGTCCTGAAAATCAACGAACGGATGAAGACGTTTTTTCTTCAGCACTGACCTATGAGAGCTTTGAAAAACAGGATCAATACGTCATTGCGTGCTGTGCTCATGATGCTGAACAAATCACTCGTGTCCAGAATCTTCTAAGCTCCCATCGAAAACTCGTTGGATCTAAAGACACATTTTTGTTGGATCGACCTGACGCAGCCTGCAGCGAATTGATGCAGGAAGAAACTCTCGCTGCTGGGGAAACGATTGGCCCATATCGAGTCATGCAACTGCTTGGCGAAGGAGGCATGGGACTGGTTTATCAGGCAGAGCAACTTACCCCGATACGTCGCCGTGTCGCTGTAAAGGTACTCAAGCCCGGCATGGATTCGCACAAAGTATTGGCTCGGTTTGACTTAGAACGTCAAGCATTAGCTGGTATGGAACACCCAGGAATTACGCACATACTGGACGCCGGATTAGCCGAATCAGGTCTGCCCTACTTTGTAATGGAGCTCGTAAAGGGCATCGCAATCACAGACTATTGTCGTAAGTATGAGCTGTCGCCGGTTGAATGTATCAAGCTGATGATTCATGTTTGTAACGCTATCCAGCACGCGCACCAACGGGGGATTATACATCGAGACATCAAACCCTCAAACATACTCGTGACACGAACAGATAATGGTCCGATGCCAAAGGTTATTGATTTCGGGATCGCAAAGTTGATCAATGATTCGATGTGTCATGGAAATCAATTTACAATGCACGGGGAGATGATCGGAACCCCTGAGTACATGAGTCCTGAACAAGCCTTGCATAGCGCTGAAGATATCGATACTCGAACAGATGTCTATTCACTGGGTGTCCTGTTGTACGAACTTTTCACTGGTGAAACTCCGTTAGTGGGAACCGCTTCGGTGATTGAACTCTCACGTTTGCGTCAACAATTGAGTGAGTCGCGTATAGAATTGCCTTCTCAACGAGTCACGCGACGCAGTAAGGCTTCACAACCAACGGACAATGCACTATCGAAAGATCAACCGAAATCGGAGAGATTCCTCAGAGGTGATGTTGATCGAATTGTGATGAAAGCGCTTGCTCGTGATCCTAATGACCGATACCAAAGCGTTTCGGAGCTCAGAGATGACCTGGACCGTTTTGTTAGAGGGCTACCTATCGAAGCCGCGCCGCCTAGCTTCATCTATCACTTCAAGAAGTTTGTGAGGCGACATCGCGTAATAGCGATAAGTACGTCTTTGGCTTGCTTCTTGATTCTGTTCGCTTCAGCCACAGCCATTCGTTATGGTATTGTCGCCAATGAACGCTTGAGAGAAGTACTAGACATGCAGTCAGAATTGAAAATCGAGCGAGACCGCGCTCTTGTAGCAGAAAGGAAATCAAAGCTACTTGCGCAAAGCTATTTGGGTCCTGTTGTTCTTGACCGTTCCATTATGCGTTTCGCCGTAGAACATTGGGACAAGCTGATCGAAGTAAATCCAAAACTCAAATCTCTTCCTGTTCCGAAACAGAATGAGGCGTTGAGCGCCGAAGTTGTAAACACTTGCTTCGATTCAAATTTGTTGACGCTTGACGGACGTGTGGCAGCCCTGGGGGAATACGATTGGCTAATCAAGGTACTTTCCGATGTCTCAAAGAGGGACCTCGGAAAACTACTCAACATCTCATCAAGTAACATCGTGGCTGGCGAAATACAATCTGGTACAGCAAGCTCACCCCCACAAGATACCGAACAGGGGACCCAAGTAGAGTTACCGATTCCCGTCGATAGTAATCCTACTTCCATCGACGCCGGAGTTTTGGATGGTGGTGAAATAGCAATTCCAAATCTTACCTTCGAGTTTCCCAGTGCCACGAAGAAGGCGTACCTCGTGATCTTTTGCGAAGAACTGCGGGCAATCGATCCGCAACTTCCCGTAGTTGCAGATGCCGAAGAAAGTATTGGACTGTGCCTGCTCGACATGCATCGACCTGACCTAGCCATCAGCCATTTTCGCGAGAGCATTCGCATTCGCGAAGGATATCCAGAACTTCGAGCACGTTCGCTTCAAACTGAACTCTTTATTGCGGAGAGTCTGAAGCGATTAGGCAAACTCTCAGAAGCGAAGACTACCGTTGCGCATGTTCGACTGGAGCTAAGCAACAAGCTTTACAGGTTGGAGTCTGCAGTGAATGAAAAACTCAGCAAAGCCGCAGATGTCATCGAATCGCCGCCTTCAAATAAATAGTACTGGGTAGGGAGTGTTTGAGTCGAACCTTTGTCTTCTCCTGCCTTGATTCGTGTCAATTTCCCGCACTCGAGGTTGCTTTGGGGTGATCATGGATACCGATCGTGAGTTTCTCGTCTCCATTTGATCATTCTCAATTGTCCCTCTGGCCACTCGATCCACCATGAATCCTCCGCGTCGTAGGGCATTCGCGAGGCGTTGTTAAAGAGGTAGGGCCTGCCTTTTTAAGCGCTATGGATGCAGGATAGAGTTGTGGTGCCAATTCCCCCCCCCCGTAAAGTTCGCAACCATTAGGCTCCAAGTGAGACAGAACAGCCAAGAAAAAAGAATCCCTAGTCAGTCAGACGATTCATGACCCAGAGTCGTTAACCCGGCGGTTTTCATAACCCAGAGACTCTGAGAATATTTGTCTCTGATTGGCCCCCAGAAAGGGGCCGATTTGGCGAGAGTCGCGACCGGAAAACGAGTCTCTGGAGAGTGGGCGAGCCCCAGAAGATTGCAGGGAAATACGAAAAAAGCCGACGTTTTGCTTGTTTGCTAAACGTCGGCTTCTTCGAATAACCTACTGCGGTCAGTTTCCTAACCAAACAGAGA
>CAIXME010000278.1 GCA_903920425.1 uncultured Pirellula sp.
ATCGCCATGTCCAGTTTGAATCAGCAGTGTGGCTAGATTCCTCATCGGCAGGTAGTCTCTATCGTCGAGGGCAATGGCTTTTTCCAGATGTAGTTTGGCCTCTACCAGATCTCCGCTTTCCAACAACGCGGCGCCATAACTCGCCTGCATCACCGCACGGTCGGGCGCTAGAATCTCAGCCCGGTGAAGACTTTCTAAAGCTTCTTGCTTTCGCCCTTCCTCGACGTATGCAAGTCCCATATTGTGCCAAGCGGCGGCATGATTCGGTGCTTTGACAGTGGTGTCCTGCCATAACGTTATCGCGCTGCGATATACGTTGTTGCGTTCTCGAGTAGCGACAGTTAATGCAGCAATCAAAATCAAAAAGAGTGCGGCATGACCCAACTGCGCTTCCCGCTCCTTGATATCGCAACGACGCAAAAGCATATAACTGCCCACCACCATCGCCGATGAGACCGCGGCCAAGGGCAAGTACATTCTATGCTCGAAGACAAAATCTCGAATCGGTACAAAACTCGATGTAGGGGCGAGGATCAAGAAGAACCAGCCACCCAAAAAACTAAAGCGAGGCCATCGCCAAATGGCAATCACTGTGAATACAAGCAACGAAGCGATCGCACTGGTCTGCGGCAGTACATCGGATAGGGAATGGGCTACGGGCCAATCACCCCAAAAACACAATCCTTGAGGCCAAACAGAAAGCCTCAAGTAGTGGAGAATCACTCCCGATTGGCTCAGCAAGTATTCCCATGGGGTTACGCCCGCGACAGAAACCATCCCCCCGGCGGTATACTCGTCCGTGTAGTGCAACATTGCCCATGCCAACACCATCCAGCTCATCGATAGCCCTAGGTAGTAAGCCCACCGCTTTCGCCATAGTTCCCACCAACTCGGTGCAAAAAAGGCTCGGTCATACCACAAGACAATCAAAGGGGCGGAGAACATCGCTTCTTTGCAACCCATGCCAAACGCACAAACCAATATCGACAGCAACTGCCATCTCCATGGACATAGCGAGTTGACCGATACCGCAAAGTATAAAAGGGCCCCAAGGTACGCAAGCCCCATCAACGATTCATATCGCTGGTTGACGTACGTTACAGCCTGCGTTTGGATTGGATGCGCAACCCATAGCCAAGCGATCAGCAGCGCCAGCAACGTTCGGTTGTTTGCAAGGATCGGATTGCAACTACCCAAAGAGATTCGGACAATCCCAAAAACCATCAACGACGCTACGATGTGAATACTGAGATTCACAATATGGTATCCAGGCAAATCCAACCCATGGACCCAATAGTCCAAAGCAAACGTGTAATCGACCGCAGGTCGATTCGTTGCTAGAGTAGCCGAACTAGGCCATATCGTTCGGATTTTTTCATTCGAAACGATCCTTACGCTGTCATCCAGAAGGAACGGCACATGCATGGTATCCGCGTACGCAAACCATGCACCCAATATCAAACTGAGTATAGCGATCCTGAATATCCAATTCTCAGTCCTTTCGTTCATGATGCACTTGTTCCGTGTTCACTGCCCAAAGATTGGATTTATCCAAGCGACCTTCTAGGATGTTGTCCACGGCTGTCATGGCCGTCAGCATCGAATGATCTTGATTGTTGTAACGATGCATTCCGTTTCTGCCGATCGGAAAGAGATTCACGATGCCATCCAACCAAGCTTGCACTTCTGGAAAGCGGTCGTAAGTCCCGAAATAGGCAGGATACGTTTTCGGCTCGCGCACGACAGTTCCATCGAGAACATCTCCCACATCGATGATGCCGATTTTGCTCAGCTCCTTGGTTGCCAATTCCATCATTTGCTCATCGGTTAATCCCCAGATTGGATCCGATTCGTAGCAAAAGTATTCCAACCCCAACCAAACCTTGGATGGGTCAGCAACCAATGCAGGGCTCCAGTTGTTGAATATCTGCAAACGACCAAGATAGACATCGGGTTCTTGAATATAGATCCAATTGTCCTCCAGTAGCTTTGCCCCCTTGGTGTTGCCTGCGTTGATCTTGAGCTTCTCAAGTAACAATCCGACGGTAATGAAATCGCGGTACAGAAGCCCTCGACTAACTTCACAAACGGACTCCGATGGAGCGGGATGCGTTGAGTTCACGAGGTCCCTGACAGCCATCGTTGAAAAATAGAATTCACCTTGATACGTATGTCGTGTTTGTGTCTTGCTATCGAAAGTGGAAAGCGAAACAATCTCATCGCCAGAAATATGGATCTGATCGACGGTTTGGTTGTGGATGACTTGACCACCTTTCTCGATGATCTGTCTGGCCACTTCTTCCCACATTTGACCAGGACCTAGTTTCGGGTAAAGGAATTGTTCGATGAGGGACGTCTCTGTTTTGTCGGCACGCGCTGTCGCTGAACTTCTGGGTAGCAATCGACCTAGATAGTGCGTTACTAATTTCCAAACATCGAGTCCCTTGATCCTTTGCCTGCCCCAATCTGCGTTGATCTGGTTGCAATCGGTTCCCCAGACCTTTTCGGTATAGGCTTTAAAGAATGTTCGATACAGTTCGCGGCCAAAACGATTGATAAAGAAATGCTCTAGGTTCGTTTCGCTTCGTATTGGAAACACTATAGAGCGTGCGTAACTGGCAATGATTCGGATTGTTCGTATAACGCCCAGTTTGACCAGCGTGTCCCTGCTCATCGAAATGGGATAGTCAAAGAACTTTCTCAAAAAGTAAATGCGCGATTTGCGAGGCCGAAGCAGCATTACCTTATCCGGATGGACGTCTGTGCTGGCAGTGGGAAGAATGGTTCGCGATTGCGACTGATACCCTATTCTCGAGGCCGACACACCAGGCTCTAGAGGCAAGATCCGTAGCCACCAGTTCATGACCCGATCGCTCTTGGAGAAGAAGCGATGGCCACCGAGATCCATTCGGTTTCCTTTGTACAACACAGTTCTGGAAATGCCACCCACGAACTCATCGCGCTGCAGGACAATAGGAATGATGTCGCTACGTTCCAGAAGTTCTAACGCGGCAGTCAGCCCGGCGGGACCAGCGCCAATGATGATGGCGGTTCTCTGCATCATGCCTCTACTGCGAGTCAATGGTTTCTCGAATTCCGGAAAAATCCGAATTTAGCATAAGCCTCTACCTGAGAGGATACCAATCGAGCTGCGTCCCTCGATATATTGCCGCCCGAGCAAACGCTCCTGAAGAGATATTCTCGGCTGATTGCCACCTTGAGATCGAAGGCCGACGCAAGAGCGGCTTACCAGAACTTTGCTGCCAGCGAACAACAATTTGTGGCGGCAGAGCTTTGTAGTTGTTATGGTATGGATAGAACGTTGGCAATAGTGCGACGTTTTTGTCTCTTTGTTATATGGCAGCTTGAATTGGGATTCTTGGCGATGCGTTTTCGACACCTAGTGCTCTTAGGAATGTCCTCTTTCATCGGAATCGGCCAAAGTTATTGCTTGTCCAAGGACTACGTTTTAACCATCGGCGGCGGATTCTCTCCTCAAGGCAATCAAGCTTCCTTGGAAGCCAACGTCCTGTTCTTTAACAAGGTACTGCTGGAACAAAGCCCCAAAGTCGAATCGCAGCCCAAGCCTAACCTGGAGCACAAGGTTTACTTTGCCGACGGCTTCGACCCCAAAAGCGACTTGCAGATTGTTGCCCCGAAAACCGTCGCTGAATCACCTGCTATCGAATTGCTCAACACTATTTTTTTCGATGGCACACGAGATCGGGTTTCCTATCGAAACCACACCGTGCCGGATATTGCGGGTGGAATAGCCCCCTCCGAAATCGAAGCGGGTTTTGACGAACTGGCTTCGAATCTCACAGCGGGCGATCGCCTCATTGTCTACGTTACCGCACATGGCAGCGCGGCTACAGGCGATAACAAAATGGATACCTCGATCGCCTGTTGGAATCGAGAGAAAATCCAAATGTCCAAATTTTCTAAATGGCTCGATGATCTCCCGTCTTCCGTCCCTGTGATCATGATCATGGCTCAGTGCTATTGCGGTGGATTTTCCAATACCATCTATCAACAAGGGGATCCTGCGAACGGTTTGTCGGAACAAGTGCGCGTTGGGTTCTTTGCCCAACGACACGACCTGCCGGCTGCAGGTTGCCGACCCGACATCGAAAACGACCAAGAGTACAGCAGCTATTTTTGGGGCGCATTCATGGGTCGCCTCCGATCAGGTACCGAAATCGAAAACGTCGATTGCGATGGTGACAAACGCATTTCGTTCGCGGAAGCCCACGCATATGCCGTCCTAGAAAGTCCTACTATCGATATTCCGCTTCGCACCAGCGATGAATTCTTGCGACGATACAGCCAAATCGCCGAATACGAGACGCCACCTCTCGGCACGACGAAACCTGAGGTACAGGAAAACGTAGCGACGGACATCTCGTACATGAGCGGAACCATTGGCGAATTGGCATCGTCGGGCCGTCCGGAGCTTCGACGATGTGTACTGGGGCTTGCAAGCCAACTAGGGCTCTCCGCTGACGATGCTGTTTCAGTGGTATTGAACCAAAAGAACGAAGCGGAAGAGACCTTCAACCAATCGCGCCAACGCCCGTCCCGAGGTGGTCCGAGGGGAGCTCGCGGAGGACGCAATTCGCGACGAAGGGACTTGCGACAGGAATTGATTGCGAAATGGCCTGAGCTCGCAGATCCGAAACAGTGGAAAGAACTCAGCTGGCTAAAACGAGAGGAGTGCGACTCGTTTATGGAAGAGGTTCAACAGCTTTCCAACTACGAGCCCTTCCAAAAAAGCCTGGCAGAACGATCGGTTGCTCGCGAGAAGTCCACCGCGGCGGAATTGCGATTGGTTCGCTTTCGACGATTGATCTATACGATCGAATCGATTGTTCTCGATCAAAATCTACCTAAGGTCGCCAATTCCGAGATTCTTAGCAAATACAAATCGATCTTGGACGCCGAAGGTTCTTCTTTATAGAACCCAGCCTTCGGGGCAACACTAGGCGAGTTTGCTCAAACGGCGAATGAACCATTCCATGGACAAACAGCCGACGATCATTGCCATCAGCAACCCCATGAGCCGCTGTTGGAATTCTCTGTCAGGCGAACCAGGCAGATAGTTCGTTTGGTCGCGAGATTCGATCGCTTGCACCAATGCGGACAACTCGGGCTTGCTATTGGTTGCAGTGACTGCGCCAGAAGTGCTAGGCGTGATGGCATTCATGCCGATCCAGTACTTCCCACCTGTCCGACTAGCTAGTTCGGCCAAGAGTGGATCGTTGCGTTGTGGACGTTGTATTTCCAAAGCAGGGACTCGCACCGAAACCTGTTGCGTCAACAATTGCTGATCTGCAAGCCCGCCTACGGGTAGCTGAACTTCATACGTTCCGGTGGCTTTGGTAAAGAACTGTCCGATGTAGACTCCTGGTTGCGAAGGGTCTGGAATAGGAGCCAAGATCAACGGTGTGCTTTGCCCCGACGGATCGACGAGCTTTGCCTTGACCTCAGACAGGATGGTAGGTTGGAACTGAGCATCGCGAAGCACTGCACGAACCATGACTTGTTCGCCGACGATGGCTTGCTGCTTGTCCAACAGCAAAATGCCTCGATCCGAGTCCCGCAATAAACGCCCTTGCCCTGCCCACCGCACGAGCTTGGTGTAATAAGTGTCAAAGAATCCCTCGCCAACCTCGCGTAAACGCCAGAACTCGCCACCTCCCTGAAACGCTACACGCCCAGCACCATAAAATTGGGTTGCAAGGTAAACCGGTTGCTTACCTCCGAGAGACGCTGTTGGGTCGGAGAAATAGGCAACGGGAGTCGCACCCGGCTTAGGATCGTAGCAAGCATAAAAACTGTAGACACCGCGAAAGCGGCCCCATACGTTCTGGCTTTCCTCGATCGTCTTGCCTACCTGCACGAAGTCCGTTTGCCAAGCATCCGA
>CAIXME010000279.1 GCA_903920425.1 uncultured Pirellula sp.
CAGTGCACTGGGTTTTCGACTGCCCTCATTCCAATTTCATCGGTCGCCCCATAAGCAATACCTCGCTTTAATCCAGCCCCGGCCATCCAAACCGAAAAGCCATACTGGTTGTGATCGCGACCTTGACCAACACCATCCGACGCTGATTGGGTAAATGGGGTCCGGCCAAACTCGCTGGTGAACAGGACTAGCGTGTCGTCCAGCATGCCACGTTGCTTGAGATCCTGTAGCAGACCCGCAATCGGTTTGTCGATGCGAAGCGCTTCTTGCGAATGGTTTTGTATCATGTTTTCGTGACCATCCCAATTGATGCGAGGGGAGCCAAACGCGCCACCTGAAAACAACTGGATGAACCGAACTCCTGACTCCAGCATCCGACGCGAAAGCAAACACGCGCGACCAAACTCCATCGTTTCCGTTCTATCTAGCCCGTACATCGCCTGCGTCTCGGCGGTCTCCTTCTTCAAGTCCGTGATTTCTGGCACGACTTGTTGCATACGGGCAGCCATTTCATAACTTCGCATGCGGGCAACCAATTCATCATCGTGATGGCTGGCTTGATGCTGGCGATTTAGCATGTCGAGCAACTGTCGCGTTTCCGCTTCACGCTCCATCGAAAAATCCCCCGCCGGAAACAGATCTTCAATCGGATTACCTTGGCTTCGGATGATGACTCCTTGATGTTGTGCTGGCAAGAATCCATTGGTCCAGTTGATGGAGCCACCTGCTGGTACACCGCGCGGATCGGGGATGACAACGAAAGCAGGCAGGTCCTGCGTTTCGCTCCCTAGACCGTACGAAGCCCAAGCACCAAAAACGGGAAATCCGTTCAATCGAAAACCGGTGTTTTCTTGAAACGTAGCCGGTGTGTGATTGGAGGTCTCGGCAAACATCGAACGAACCACGGTCAGTTCGTCCGCCATGGTTGCCAAATTCGGAAACAACTCGGAAATCCATAAACCGCTGGCGCCACGCTGCCGGAACTCCCAGTCCTCTTTACGCAACAAGCCAACTTGTCCAAAGAAGACATCAGGCCTCTCGCCGGAGAGCGACTTCCCGTGGTACTTTGCCAATTCAGGTTTGTAATCAAATGTGTCGACTTGGCTAACCCCGCCGCACGCAACGATATGCAATACGCGTTTGGCCTTCGCAGGGTGATGCAAATCTTTTAGAGGGGGTGATTGAGCGGATACGACTCCATCCTTGATCAAAAGCGACAACAATGCAGCCGAGCCAATCCCGCGACTTGTCCAATGAAAAAATCCTCTGCGATCGAGCATGCTTGGTTAGTCCACGTAGAGTAGTTCATTGCTGTTCAGTATGACACGACAGACCGCTGCCAATCCATGATTGCGAGCAAGTGCAATACAGGCATCCTTCTCGGCATCCGAGGGTTGCCGATGATAGGACCGTTCAAAAACTGCGACAATTTGCTGGTCGAGCTCGGAATGCGATTGGCTGATTTGATCCGCCCAACGGTCTGCAATGCGTAGTACAAAGGAATTGTTCAGCAGCGACAGCGATTGCAGTGGCGTGGTGGTCGATGCGCGCTGAGGCGTCTTGGTCGATGGATCCGGACAATCAAACACGTCCAGCAAATTGCTGCGAGCTGATCGTACCCAAGTGCGATACAAAGTTCTGCGATCAAAACTCTCGCCGGTCGGATCACGCATCGCATAGAAGTGCGAATTGTTTACATACAGCGAAAAATCATAAATGCCCGGGCCATCTAGCGAACGGTCCAGACAACCAGCAAGATCTATCAACGTATCACGCAACGTTTCTGCATCCAATCGCAACGGAGATTTACGCCAAAGCAACCTGTTCTGTGCATCTTTCGCCATACCCTCTGCTGAGACGCGGGACGATTGCTGGTACGTTTGCGAATTCATAATGGTACGATGCAGATGCTTTAAACTCCACCCGTGGGATATCAAATCGTTTGCCAACCAATCCAAGAGTTCCGGATGGCTTGGACGTCCACCATTGAATCCAAAATCGTTCGGTGTATCGACGATTCCAGTCCCAAAGTGATATTGCCAAACACGATTCACGATAACGCGAGCAAAAAGCGGATTGCGAGCATCGGTTATCCAGGAAGCCAATTGCAAGCGACGCTGTTTGTCGTCATCTTGGGAACGGGGTGAAAAGGCCGCATCGAGCCCTCGAATCGCATCGATCCCTTGCGGAAAAACCTCATCGAGTGGACTACCGGGATTACCTCGATCCAACACAAACGTTGGCTTCACTTCTTTCGCAACCACGGCGTACACCTTGGTATCGCCAATGCGATTCTTTTGGTCCTTGAGCTGGCCCCATTCAAAGCGTGCCGCTTGCAATGTTCGCATTTCGTCCGGTCGAAGCTCACGCTCGATCTCCGCATTGCTCACATGAACAGGCAAGGAACCTGCCGACGCGGACACTTCCTCGTCCGTCAATGCGCGATCATACAGGCACGCTCGCTCCAACTGACAATCGAGCACACGATCCCGGGTGGCGGGTGAGTGCCGAAGCCCAAAGAGAACCTGGGACGTTTCCGTCGGATACGTTACCAGGTCGGACTGGCGAACGGGTGTTCCATAGGGTATGCCATTGCGAAATGCGCGAATCGTGCCGTCGGCATCGTAGGCCATCGCAATATGGATCACGGTGCCGGGCGATTCGTCCAGTTCGCTTTGAAACGAACCGGAACGCACGTAGCCATTGCTGCCCGGCATCCACTTTTTGGCTTCTAGCTCACCAAACACGATCGCATCAAATGTTACTCCATCGCGGGACTGGAGACTCACCGCAGCTCCGCCTCGCTGCGCATCGCTGCTCAGTACCACCCATGCTTCCAATGTCTTTTCCTTGATTGGCTGCTTTAGCCCATTCGAAAACGCGTAACCTGCACCCGAGACATGGAGCCTGCCATCCTTGATCGATGCAGGTTCCACAACTGACAAATCCATTCCGCCTCGGCTATCCTTGAGGTCGTCGAATTCCCATACCGCAATCGGGCTCGGCGGCGTCAAATTTACCTTGCGTGAGGACTTCTCACGTAGGAGTCTCTCTCGGACGGGAGTTTCGATTTGGTCGATCACTTGCTTCAATTCCGATATCCGGCGATCGATGCGCGGCACTAGCTGTTCGGAGGTTCTATCAACAAACTCTTTGGGTAGTGATCGTTCTCCATGGTTCGTGCCGGCCAACGCTGCGCACATCGCGTAGTATTCACGCTGTGGGATAGGATCGAATTTGTGGTCATGACATCGGCTGCAATTGACGGTAAGTCCTAAGAACGTCTGCCCCACCACACTTACCAAATCTTCCAATTCATCCTGTCGCACGACAGCACGCATGGCAGCACTCTGTTGCGTTTGACCTACTTGATCGTACGAACCGGCAACCAACATCCCCGTTGCTACAATTCCGTGGGCAGCAGACGACTCGATCGCATCGCCAGCAAGCTGGAGCTTGACGAATTGATCGTAGGGCAAGTCACGATTCAGCGATTGAACCACCCAGTCTCGATAACGCCATGAGTTGGTACGCAGCTGATCGCGTTCAAATCCGTGGCTCTCGCCGAACCGAACCGTATCCAACCAATGACGAGCCCAACGTTGCCCATACTCGGGCGAATCGAGCAACCGGTCTATATACGCTGCAATGAAACTTGAAGAGTCTTGATCGCCAATGGAAACTGCGTCGCTTTGCGCCGGTGGCAGCCCTGCCAAATCCAGTGCGATTCGCCGAACAAGCGTTTTACGATCGGCCGATGGAGACAACGCCAAGCCCGCTTGATGCAACGATCGCGAAACAAACGCATCAATAGGATTCTCGCAGCCATCGATGACTGGCGGTGCCACGTTCTGTAACGGCTGCAGCGCCCACCAATCATAACCTGCACGCGCGTCGCTAGTGTATTCCAGAGGGTCCAGGTCCCCACCGGTCCAATGGGTCTTGGCCTCAATCCATTGCCGAATCACTTGGACTTCGTCATTTGCAAGTGGCCCCTTGGGAGGCATCTCGGCCGCTTCGATTCTCTGCCATATCAAGCTATCAGCAGGAGCACCCGGCACAATCGCGGGACCGCTGTCACCGCCCACCATAAGCTTGTCGACGGAGGTAATGTCCAGGCCGCCCTTGCGATCGCTCGCGTTATGGCACCCACTACATCGGGTCGTCAGTATTTTGCGAATTCGATCAGATTGAGCATGTTCCGAAACGTCCTGCCCCAACACGACAGTACCAGTCACGCTACTAATCAGCATGAAGCATGTAGTATGCAATACAAAACCGAAGCAAGCTCGAGTGGCGTGCCACCACAGGTTGTATTGCATTCGGTTCAAACCAGATCGCAGCATTTGATTAGCGACTCCGTTGCCAATGATGATTCACCAGCCAACTCGATTGCGGTTATACAACCGATGGCGGGAATCCTTGGGAGGG
>CAIXME010000280.1 GCA_903920425.1 uncultured Pirellula sp.
CCAAGACAGATATTCATTGCTCAGGCTCTCGGATATGAACTCCCCGTATATGCACACTTACCCTACGTCGCAGAGCCGGGCGGGACCGCAAAGCTTAGCAAACGCAAGCTGGATAAGTATCTCAAGCAAAAAGATTTCGCAGCGCTCTGCCAAATGGGAGAAACGATTGCCGATAGGGCTCATATTCAAGTTACCAAAGAGACGTTCAACCCTGTCGTTGTCGATTTTTATCGCGAGACAGGTTTCTTGCCTGGTGCGATACTTAATTACTTGCTTTTGCTTGGTTGGTCTCTGGATGACAGTACCGAGCACTTTACCCTCGAAGATGCGATCAAGCATTTTTCGCTTGAGCGAGTGAACAAGTCGCCAGCGTCGTTCGACCCGCAAAAGCTGGTCGCGTTCCAGACACGATGGATGAACCAATTAGACGCCAAGAAGAAGGTTGCGATGGTTTTGCCTTACTTGCAAAAAGCGGGTTGGGTTACTGAACCACCTCCATGCAACATCGCAGAGACTCTGGGCAAGATTGTTCACCTCGCCGGAGATCGAATCAAGGTGGCGGGCGATGTACTGCAGTTTGACGAGCTATTTGTTGCGGCAGACAAGCTGCCTATGGACGAGGACCTGTTTCAAAAACGACTTGCCAACGAGCCGTTAGCAGTAGCGGCACTGCGAGATTTTCGCGTTGTCTTGAACGACGATGAGGCTTTTACCCATGAATCGTTGGAACCGAAACTGAAAGCGTTTGTTGAAGAACGAGGAATCAAGCTGGGGCTTTGCATCAACGCTTTGCGTGTTGCTTTGACTGGTAAATCGAATGGACTTGGGATCTTTGACTATTTTGAAATCCTGGGTAAGTCCGAATCGCTTGCCAGAATTGACGGTTGTTTAGCTCGATTGCCCGCATGATCCGTCTGAGTTAGCTGGACGACTAGAGCCATAACGCCCGAGCGTTGACTTGGGTGCGTTAACTGGGGTGCTTTAACTGAGGTGCGTTAGAACAGAAAAGAGAAAGTGTCCATCGTGCAAAAAACGCATCCGGCCACTTGGTCCGAAAAGGACTTGCTCGACGCGTGCAAGATCACGTTCTCTCGAGCAAGCGGTCCCGGTGGACAGAATCGCAATAAAGTGGAGACGAGTGTGGAGCTCGAGTTTGCGAATTCTGGAATTCATGCGCATGCGAGCGAGCGGCGTACTCAAATCGAGAACCGCAAGGTCGCCTTGATGCGACTGCGGTGTAAGCTGGCGGTTGCCTACGAAATGAATCCCGCCGACGCGAGCGCAACGCTTGCGTCGAACGAACGGGAGCCTTCGGAATTGTGGCTTCGCTATTGCCAGAAAGGCTTGGTCAACATATCTGAAAACAACGACGAATGGCCTTCGTTGCTGGCTGAGTTGATGTCCGCACTTAGGGCTGTCGATTGGGACCTCGCTCAAGCGGCAGAGCGGCTGCAGACGAGTTCATCGCAGCTGTTCAAGACGCTACGCAAATATCCGCCTGCAGCGCTTCGGCTTAACGAAGAGCGAAAAAAGCGTGGCAAAAAAGAACTCAGTTAGCTCTGAGCATTTTCCAATGCGTACTTCACTGCCTTGTCGCTGATGTCTTTGCGGCACCAAGCACCTGGCCATCGTATCGCTTGTACCGCTTTGTAAGCTTGGAGCTTGGCGGTGGCTAAGCTTGCTCCCAATGCGGTAACACCCAGCACGCGTCCACCATCGGTAACGACTCGGCCGTCAAGCAGTTTTGTTCCTGCGTGGAATACTTTAACATCAGGAATCTCAGCGGCAGCCTCCAAGCCCGTGATCGCACGCTCCTTTTCGTAGTCGCCCGGATATCCTTGGCTAGCCATCACCACACAAATAGCTGGACGTGGGTCCCAGATGGGTGCGTCGATTTCGTTCAGACGTCCGTCTACGGTCGCTTCCAAAATGTCGAGCAGGTCGCTTTGGAGACGCATCAGCAATGGCTGGCATTCAGGGTCGCCAAAGCGAACATTGAACTCCAGCACTTTCGGACCCGTTTGAGTCAACATCAGGCCAGCATAGAGGAGGCCGCGAAACGGCTTGCGGTTCCGCTTCATGGTATGAATGGTCGGGACCAGTATTTGGTCTTCGATGGTTTCGATCATTTCTGGCGTAACGACCGGAGTTGGGGAGTAAGCTCCCATGCCACCTGTGTTCGGACCTGTATCACCATCGTAAGCCGCCTTGTGGTCTTGGGCAGCCGGGAGTGTCAGGATTGTTTTTCCGTCCGTAATGGCCAATACGCTCGCCTCAGGCCCTTCGAGTCGTTCCTCAATGATGAGCTGAGAGCCAGCTCGCCCAAATTCATTCTTGCGAGCGATGCGATCGATGGCTTCCAAAGCATCATCCCGACGAGAACAGACGATGACTCCCTTGCCGCTTGCAAGGCCATCGGCTTTTACGACGACGGGTGCCTTATCGCGTTCGTTGGGATAGCGGGCCTTGATGTAACGCATGGCGCTGTCGGCATCGCGGAACGCTTGGTATTCTGCGGTTGGAACATCCGCTTGTCGAAGTAGCAATTTGCAAAAGACTTTGCTCCCCTCCAGTTGGGCGGCGGCTTTACTAGGCCCAAACGCCCGAATCTTTTCTTTGGCAAGTGCATCCACCAAGCCCAGAGAGAGCGGTACCTCGGGTCCAACGACGACCAAGTCAACCTTTTCCTTTTTCGCGAAAGCAACCAGGCCGGCGATATCGTCAGCCGCGATCGGTACATTTTCGGCTTCTTGGGCGGTTCCTGCGTTCCCCGGCGCGTCCCACAACCGAGTCAAACGAGGGCTCTTGCTGAGTTTCCAGGCCAGAGCATGTTCTCGTCCACCGTTTCCGACTACCAATACCTTCATTTTACGATCTCAAACCCTACAAAACCGGCCAGGAAAAACGAGCATTCTAAGCTGATTCGGGCTTCGCTACGAGGTGAAAAGCTGGGATTCGTGTACGTTGTGCCGACCAGGCCCTTTGCGGTCCTGTAAACTAGAGCGAGAGCTGAAATGGCCTTGTTCCGATGCACGATTATGACTTCTCACCAGAATCTCGAAATGACGCGATTGCTCAAAAACAACGATATTCGATTGGAACGCAAGCTTTTGGTAGAAAACAGGTTCCGTCGGAAACGATTCGCGTTTTGGCCCGTGGTAGCGGCTGCATGGTGTTTGTTGGGGCTAGTTTTTGCGTATGCAGACCCGCCAATCCAACGTGGCGATTCGGCCAAGCCAGTCCCCCAGAGCCTGCCGTCGCGAAGTCCGCAGCTGCAATCGCCGTCGCCTCAGGACGGGGGCGATTCCGAAGCAGACGTGGTCAAGCAAAGTTTGGCACGGCAGTACAAAGACAATTGGGAGAAAATGTCGGCGGATGCCAAAGCGGGTTATTACTTTTTGGTCAACAAAGCTTATTTGCCTGCGGACTTCGATGATGATGTGCTGGATCGCTTGGACAAAGTTCAACACGCTTGGGACCTAAGCGACGCTCCGCTAGATCCAAATTCTCGACAAAGCACTTGGATGGCCTACGGCTTGGCTCCGAGACCAGATGACCCTAGCAAACCCTTGCAATATGTGGTTACTCCGGAGCAGGGATATGCAATGAATTGCTTTGCGTGCCATGGAGGAAATACTTACGGGACTACGTTTCCGGGAGCTCCCAACACAACGTACGCGCTCGAGTCACTTACTGAGCAAGTGCGGAAAATCAAACTGTCTATCAATAAGAATCTGACCCACATGGATATTGGATCCGTGTTTATGCCTTTGGGCAAAACCGTCGGGACTAGCAATGCCGTGATGTTCGGCGTCGCATTGATGAACTATCGCGATCACGATCTCAATGTTCACGTGGACCGCGCCCCGGCGGAGATGACCCACCACGACATGGAGGCTCCGCCATGGTGGCACTTTCATCGCAAGCACCACATCTATCTTGACGGATTCGCTGAAAAGGGGCACCGAGGATTGATGCAGTTTATGCTGATTCGACAGAACGGTCCGGAGAAATTTCGTGCTTGGGAACGCGATTTCCAAAAGGTCTTTGCCTACATTTCGGAACTGCGTCCACCCAAGTATCCGCTCGCCATCGATAGCGAAAAAGCTAGTCGCGGTAGAGGCGTTTTTGAAAGCAACTGCGCGTCATGTCACGGTTCTTATGGCTCCCAGTCGGAGTATCCGGAGTTGCTCATCCCGATCGAGGATATCGGCACGGATCGAGTAAGGCTCGATGCGCTGACACCTTTGAATCGCCAGCACTACGGTGATAGCTGGTTTGCGGAGAATCAGAAAACGATCGTAGATGTAGATGGATATGTCGCCCCGCCCTTGGATGGACTTTGGGCTTC
>CAIXME010000281.1 GCA_903920425.1 uncultured Pirellula sp.
CAACATGGTGAGGAACGTGGTGGGCGCTCTATGGACGGTTGGCTCAGGTCGATTCGAACCCGATTGGATTGCAGAGTTTCGCGATCGAAGGGAAAGGGATACTTCGAGCCATACGGCCCCTCCACAAGGGCTATGCCTCCAGCAAGTCAATTACCCTGCGGAATTGTTTTTGGCACACCCGCCGTCCATTTGATTCCATCTAATTGACAGCCCATGTTCGTTGCAAGCCGATGGATGCAACGAATGCCGTTGGAACTAAGGTGGCTCGAACGAAGGGCGATGGAGTATTTACCATGCCCGTAACTGGTATCTAGCCGACGTAGCGATACTTGAAGATGCACCAGAGTGTACTGAACAAGTCTTTGACGCCGATCTTCTTGCCTTCTTTCCAAGACCGACTCTGGTATCCAATCGGTACTTCACGCACGACGATTCGTTTGCGCGCCAGCTTGGCTGTTATCTCCGGTTCGAATCCAAACCGATTTTGCTCGATGCGCATGCTCTGCAACAACTCTCTACGAAACGCTTTGTAGCACGTTTCCATGTCGGTCAATTTCTGATTTGTCATCCAATTGCTTAGTCCGGTCAGGACAGCATTACCGAATCGATGGAGTGCTGACTGGTCTTGATGCGAATTGGCAAGATAGCGACTGCCAAACACGACGTCCGATTCCCCTTGCACAATCGGCTCGATCACCGACAAGATGTCTACGGGGTTGTATTCGAGATCGGCATCTTGAACGATCACGATGTCGCCGATTGCCAACCGAATTCCGGTTTGAATGGCAGCCCCTTTCCCTTGGTTTTTGGGCTGGATAACCACGTCTATACCCGCACGCCCCTTGAGGGACTGTACTATTTCTTTGGTACCATCGGTACTGCCATCGTCGATGACGATGATTTGCTTTGAAATGTCCAATGCTGAGACCATATCGACGATCTTCAAGATCGTTTGGTGCTCATTGTAAACCGGAATGATCACGGTCAAGACGGGCACCTGGGTATGGACGGCTTGCGCCTCGTGAATCAACTGGGTCGTCAGGTCCAACTGACGCAACATCATCTCCGATGCGATGTTCTCTGGATTCAGCTTGGAGATAGGGGAGGAGTTGGTCGAGGGACGACTGGCTAGCGGATGCGATAGCATCGGTTGGGCTCTTATTGGATTCTTAGAGTTGGAATCGTTCGCTCGCGATTCAAAAATTCGGGTTCGCCGTTTTGAGCGGCAAGCGACAGTCCGTGTCTAGTATTTCCCTGCATAGTTCAAAGTGACACCGAGATAGGGTTCTGACGTCAAGAAAATGATCGATTCTCATTACCAAGAGAGGAACAACAGCTAACGCTAGCGTTTGCAATGAATGTAGCGTTCGGAGACGAGAGACCTAAGAATCAGTTGATGCATGAAAAAGCGATCGCACCGAAAATACAATCTCACGGATACATAATCCAAAAAGCAGTACGGAATACCGCACCAAAACCCTTAGTCATGCGCATAATGTCAGTGCCCCAGCAGAACAAGACCTCTCCCATCATGACCAAGCAACCTGTAGCCCATGGATGACATTAGCCCCCCTTTAGTCATTGGAACAATGACGAACTCTCAACTCGTATTCAAACGAGTTTGCTCCGTATTCATTGCAGCTTAGCTGCTAGCAGAGTCGGAGAGCCCAACACGAGAAACCGATGCCAGTGCATCTTGGTTTTAGAAAACAACCCCTGTGGTATTTCACGAATGAACCGCGCTGCCCCCAGCAATGGTCTATTCGATTTGCCCCGAAATCATCCACAGGGGTTGAGTGAATCCAACTAATGTATCGGTTGAAAATGTAACGCACGTGAATGAAGACTAATTAAAAAGCCCTACGGTTTTCCTCAGCCCCACTAGAGGGTTACTCGCTTTCCGCTACGTGAGGACCTATAGATGGCATTGATTAGCTCAACACTGCGTCGTCCTTCGGCTCCATCGATGGTACATGCAGTGTTCTTCCGAATACCGGAAAGGAAATCGGCAAAGAGGTCGCGATGAGCCTTATGCCCAATGGCGGCTGGGTCGGAAGCACCGCCACCGGTTACATTTTCCTTCATCGATTCGATAATCTTTGTGTCGGCTTTCAGGGGCTTTGCAAACGCCCATTGCTTGATTGCCTCTTCCTCCAAAATAGCGGATCCCGCGGCCCCGGCGATTTCAATTCTCTTTAGACTCCCCGGAAAAGCCGCCGTAGTCGCTTCGATCGTTCCCAACGCTCCAGATTCGAATTCGAGGATGGCGTTAGCGGTATCTTCGACCTCGATGCGTTCGTGAGCTCGCAAGGAGGTCATCGCCGAAATGGTTTTTACGGGCCCCATCAACCATAACAACAAATCGACACTGTGAATGGCTTGGTTCATGAGCGCCCCACCGCCATCAAGCTTCCAGGTCCCACGCCAGGCCCCGCTGTCATAGTAGGCTTGCGTCCTAAACCACTTCACGTACGCCGCGGCCATAGAAATGGTTCCGAATCGCCCTGCATCGACGGCGTTTTTGATTGTTTGGGCGGATTGATGAAAGCGCGAAGGAAAGACGACTCCCAATCGAACGCCAGCTTTATCACATGCATCGATCAGTCGATCGCAGCGAGCCGTGGTCACCTCGAGAGGCTTCTCGACCAGTACATGCTTGCCTGCCTTGGCAGCCATCAGGCCGGGTTCCAAATGGGCACCGCTTGGCGTACA
>CAIXME010000282.1 GCA_903920425.1 uncultured Pirellula sp.
CCGGTCGCACGCACTGACGGCCAGGGATTCAGTGCCCCTCGCTAGCGCGTCTAGTTGTGATCTTTTCGTCCAGGGGGATTTTTCACACAGAGACACAGAGGCACAGAGCCTTCAAGAATTCATTTTCGGATCACAACTCTTCTCCGCGTCTCCGCGTGAACCATGGATTTTGATCGGCGCGATCACAACCTGTGACAAATCGAGTTGTGATTTAGGTCAAGTTCGATGACTCGCACAGGGACGCTGTGCCACAGCGTGGAGTTGCACTCGCAATGGTGAGCGGATATTGCCCCGCGGTCTTAATGCGATTTCTTTAACCTAGCTAGGGCGAGGAGTTGCCGATAATTTATCGGGAAAGCTTCCATCATGATCAGTGTCGGAGTTTGGAAGAGTACAATGGGCGTAGTTCTTCCTCTAGTCCTGGACATATCCCAACCTTAATCCAGATGATTCATGAATCAGCCAGCTCCGCCACCTAGCCCGAATGATTTGCAACAGGCTCAACGGTTGCAAGCGACATTTCAAGAAATCCGAAGGCAAATCAGTCAAGTCATTGTCGGACAGGACAAGACGGTCGAGCAACTGCTGATCGCAATACTTGCTGGCGGGCATTGTTTGCTGGAGGGCGTGCCTGGTTTGGCAAAGACGCTCATGGTGCGATCCTTGGCTCAGGCGATGGATCTGCAGTTCCATCGCATTCAATTCACGCCGGATTTGATGCCCGCCGACATCACAGGCACGGACATCATTCAACAGTCCGATACAGGGGCTCGCCAACTGGTGTTTGCCAAAGGCCCTGTGTTTACTCAAATCTTGCTGGCAGACGAAATCAATCGTACTCCACCCAAGACACAGGCTGCATTGCTAGAAGCGATGCAGGAACACTCGGTAACCGTTGGCGGAAAAACCTACAAGCTATCCGAGCCGTTCTTTGTGTTGGCGACCCAAAACCCAATCGAACAAGAAGGGACTTATCCTTTACCGGAAGCCCAACGCGACCGCTTTTTGTTCCAAACCATTGTCGATTACCCTACTCGCGACCAAGAGTCTGAGATCATTGAACGGACAACAGGTTCCGGAGCGGGGACTATCAAGCCGGTCGTTACGGGCGAGGAGATTTTAGCCTTTCAAAGAATTGTTAGGCTGGTCCCGTTGCCCGATCACGTAAAGCAATTTGTTTTGGATGTTGTTCGCGCGCTGAGGCCTAAAGAGCCTGATGCACTCAAGTGGGTACCGCAGTGGGTACAATGGGGCCCCGGTCCACGGGCTTGTCAACAGATCGTTATGGCGAGCAAGGCACGTGCATTGCTTCACGGTCGATTGCACGTATCGACGGAGGATGTCGATGCACTGGCTGCCCCTGTGTTGCGTCATCGCATCGTGCCGACATTCAGTGCACAAGCTGAGGGGATCGATGCGGATGCGGTTATCGCCCGGCTCCTCAAAGAATTACCTCGACGAAAAGCAAACTCGGTTTCGACTAAAACTGTCTCCTAACAAGCGGCCACGAAACCTTGAAAGCAAATTTTTTGCGTTGGCTCTCTCCTCAAGACCTTACTCGAGTTTCCAGCTTGCAACTCTTTGCAAAAGGAGTTGTAGAGGGGCTTAGTGGTGGTATGCATCGATCGCATCACATCGGGGCAAGCATTGAGTTCAAGGAGCATCGGCCTTACGTTCACGGCGACGAAACCCGCAACATCGATTGGAAATTGTTCGGAAAAACAGATCGATTATACATTCGCCAATACGAAGACGAAACGAATTTGCGATCGACGATTGCATTGGACCAGAGTGGATCCATGCGCTATTCTGGATCGCGTTCCGCGGGATTATCCAAGCACGCATTTGCAGTCCGACTAGCCGCCTCGATCGCTTATCTGTTGATCAATCAACAAGATGCCGTGGGACTCGCTACATTCGATTCCAAGATCCAATCGTACATACCGCCAAAGAGTCGACCAAATCACTTGCAACTTTTGTTTCGCGAGATGGAGAACTCCAAGCCGGGCAGCGAAACGGATTTGGCTGTGGTGCTTCAGGGACTTTTGCACCAATGCAAACGCCGAGGCTTGATCATCTTGATATCCGATTGTTTTGGAGATCCGGACTCGATCATCCGCTCCCTCGCATTGTTGCGAGCAAACTATCAAGAGATCGTCGTGTTCCAAGTGCTTGATGACGATGAAGTGGATTTTCCATTCCAAGCTAGGACACTTTTTCGTTCGTTGGAATCGGCAAGCAACGAAATCATCGTTGATCCCGTTCAATTGCGGTCCATCTATCTGGCCAATTTTCAACGCAACCAATTGGCCATGCAGCAGGGGGCATCCCGCAATCGGATCGACTGGATTCAGGTTCGTACATCGGAATCACATAGCGAAGTGTTGTCCAGTTACTTGGCAAGCCGGAGGAACAGCAGATGACGTTCCTCAATGGATTGCTGGCCTTTGGTGCAGCAGCATTTGCCGTTCCGCTTGTAATTCATTTATTGCATCGCAGCAAGTTCCAGACAATTGAATGGGGGGCAATGCACTTGCTGCAATCCTCTCAGAATGCAAACTCAAGAAAGATGCAATGGCAACAATTGCTGTTGCTTTTGCTCCGTTGCATGATTCCTATTCTGCTGGCTCTGGCGATGTCGCGGCCTCTTTTTCAGTCGTGGTTGTCCGACGATCAAACCACGCCGGTATCGCTTGCCATCATTCTCGACGACTCGATGTCGATGTTTGCGAGTGATTCGACCGCGGACAATCTCAACGCTCCGATGAAGGAACAACGAACCCGCTGGCGGAATGCTTGCGATGCGATAGAGTCCATTGTCGAAAAACTGCCCCGCGGCAGTGATGTCGCATTGGTGCTGGCTGGTGGGAACAGCAAGATGCTAGAGAGCCATGCTCCTGCGGAAGTCATTCGCAAAATCCTCGAATGGAAGGAGCGGAAACTGCCCGCTGGTACGCTGGATCTCGATTCCGCAATGCGTGAATCACTAAAGTGGCTTTCGCAAAGTAGCTTGGCAAAGCGACAGTTGGTGATCGTCTCTGACTGGCAGCAAAACGATTGGTCAAAGGATGGTGAGGGGAATCGCAAGAGTCTTCAGGAATTAGTGAAAAAACAAGCTGTTGCGCCGGAGCTTGCATTCTTGAACGCGGCTTCGATTCCAAGCACTGTTGGTGAGAGAAGGGCGCAGAATCTCATGGTCGAATCGATCGTAGCTAGCCCGTCGGTCATCGCAGTCGATCGAGACATCAACATCCTGACGACGCTCGCCAATCCATCGGCGGCTGGATTCGAAAAGGTGATGGTTGCCGTCTACGTGAATGATGTAGAGATAGACCGGCAAGAGATCACGGTTGCAAGTCAATCAACCCTGCAAATGCGTACGCGATGGTCACCGAAAGCTGCTGGATTGCAAGTTATCCGCGCAACGATTTTGCATCAAGATGCTCTTGCGGTAGACGATTCCAAATCGTTGATTGCCGAGGTAAACCAACCACTGCCGATCTTGCTTGTCGATGGTGATGTCCAGTCGGGAGCAATGCAAAGCGAAACCGATTTTATCAAGATTGCATTGTCGCCTTTCTCGTTGTTGCAATCCGAAAAAGGGGACTTGTTCAAAACCCGGACCATCCAGCCTCAGGAATTGAATCGCTCGCAGTTGAACGGCGTCAAAGCGGTCGTGCTTTGCAATGTTCCTGAACTGGATGGCGAGCAACAATCGATGCTGCGTGAGTTCGTTGAGGCAGGTGGTGGTTTGGTGGTTCTCTTGGGCGACAAGGTCCGAACCGAGCACTACAACGCGTGGCCCACGGCTGCGGACAAGGGCTTGCGTATCGCCACCCTTTCCGCGAGAAGCGTAGAATCTGCCGATAACACCACAGCAGCCCAAAGTGCACCGGAGAACGAGGCTGTGGGCAAGGGTGTGAAGCTACAGGTTTCTAGCATTCAGAGAGAACCTTTGAACGAACTGTCGTCCATCAGTCTATCGTCGATTGAGAAGACCTTGTTTTCGTCTCGGACGCCAATCGACCTTGCTCCAGGGCTCGAATCAGCACCCTACCATGGATCGGTTTCGTTTCGATTTGAGGACAAACAGCCATGGATCATTCAAGCATCGGTTGGAAGCGGAAAGTGTATTTGGGTTGGATCCTCGCTTGATGATGACGATTCGAATATCCCATCTCGGCCTGCGTTTTTACCGTTGGTTCAAAAAATCATTGGATATGTCGCTAGTGCAAAACCAATCCAACGCACGCAGCTAGCTGGTGTCGCTTGGGACTTAACAAGCGCGATCGCGAATGAACGCCAGTCTTCGAAAGGGGACGGCAACTCCACCTGGAAGATTACCAAGCCGGACGGAACCATTGTCCCTGTGACGGTGTCGGAATCGTCCGATGTCGTGTTCGAAGATACACGCATGCTTGGAACCTACTTGTTCCACGAAACCCCACGATTGGACTCGGCGGATAGTAGCTCGGCCTCTTCGAAAACTTTGCCTACGGTGCGAGCAGCAATCGAGGTTGGGGCAAGCAAGGTAGCATCAGAAGAGAGCTCAACGGTTGTTTTGGCAACTGAGGAGATGAACGCCTTGGCTAAAACCTGGGACGCTTCGGTGTCGAACTCCGCAGAAGATTATGAACGGCGAGCTGCCTCAACCTGGCATGGCAAAGAGATTTGGACTTGGCTATGGGGTGCGCTAGTCGTTGTGTTTTTGTCGGAGATGGCTTTAGAGCAGTTCCAGTCTCCCAGATTGAATCACAAGTCCGCTAAACTGCAGGGTGCTTCTGCAGGGGTGGGAGCCGTATGAGCGGATTGCAATTCAATGGACTTTGGCCCATTTGGCTGACAATGATTGTCGGCATATTGGGCTTTGCAGGGATCGCACGTTGGTACTATCGTGAATCGAGGCACGTTCGCTATCCGTTGAATTGGATCTTGCCCGTTTTACGAGGTAGTGCTTTCGCCATCATGATTGCCATGCTGGCTGGCCCCACTTGGTATCATCGATGGGTCGAGGGCGAGTTAAGCCTCGTTCGCATTGTCGTTGATCAATCCGAAAGCATGTCCACCATCGACCGGCCATCTGTCGCTGCGGACCGTGAGCAAGATAGCCGAATCGGTCGAGTTCATTCGCTCTTGGTCGGGCAGGGGGACAAGACGCAGCAGGCACCGAGCATGCTCGACGAGTTGCAAAAGCACCATCTAGTCCAGTGGTACGGTATCGAGGCGTCTCCAAGCTCACAGCGAAACTCGAGTACGGCTCTGGTTTGGGAGTCCGGTTTGCAGGGAAGTTATCCAAAGAGGGATGCTATGTCTTCTGCCGGGCTATCACCAATCGGAACTGCGCTAACAGAATCGTTAGTCGACAAACCTGCTGCTGTGGTTTTGATTACGGATGGACAAGTCAATGACGGGATGAGCTTGGCAGACGCTTCGGAGCTGGCTGCATCGGAAAAGGTCCCGGTTTTC
>CAIXME010000283.1 GCA_903920425.1 uncultured Pirellula sp.
ACCGCCGATAGGCAAAGAAGCCATCGCATTTGGAGATGTGAGCGACGGAAGTCTATTGACTCAGTTACGCCATCGCGTGCTGGGTTGTGATTGGTTGCAAGATGCTGTTGCGATCTGGACTCGTATTGGGATACGAGTGATCAACTGCGCCGCACCGCTTTGCACGAGCAATATCACGAAGTTGGGTTAGGTATTGGACCCGTTTGGGTATTGCGACTCCCCTGAGCCACATCTGAGAAAATTTGCTTCTCGCGGAAAAATACGTTGTCCGTGACCAAACGTGTCAACGGACGTTGCGATACTTCTTTTGTCAAAGCTGACGAGCCACAACATCCAAGCTTTGGCTCTCCTAAATGCGACCCAACCGGTTACTCGACTCAGCCCTCACGAGACGAGTAGCCGGCGGTCTTGCAAATCCAATTCAAAAGACACGAACAATCAAGGAAGATCTATCATGGCCAAATTCTATGTCGAAAGCGGAACACTTCGAGCAATCGTGGACAGCGCTGATGCTGACCGGGCCGCGCTATGGGCCATCCACACCGCGATGGAACAGGTGATGCCCCTCGATGCCGTTGGCGAAGTTTCTTTAGAACAAACATGCGATGCCTCGGACCACGTTTCCTTGGGGGAATCCATCCAGCTTAGCGAAATTGGATTTGGTCGCGAGGACGCCCTTCAAATCGATACATTCGAGGCATTTCAACATTGGAATCAACTCTTTGTAGCCATGGAAAAGCTTCAGAAGTTATTGCTTTCGTAACCATCGCAGCCATCCACGATTGACTGGCAACACTCCCTATCTGGCTATCCCGAACAATGCTTGCCAACCCTACGATTGGGGTACAGATGACCCACCCAGCCCGCAAAGCTTGACATTCAAAAAAACAATTTGCTTGCGGCAGACTGAATTCACGTTGTAGGATTACTTATACACAACAGCAAACCATTTGGTTCTCGCGATGGTGCGCTGTTGGCACGCATTCCTCGTCATAAGCATTCCGCAATCTATGGAGTCCTCGATCGTGATTCACTATTCCTGTGATCGATGCAAATGTGAAATCGATTCTTCCTCCGACCTTCGTTACACGGTAACGATCGAAATCGAAGCGGCCTTGGATGGTCCTGACCATGAACTCGTAGATGACCCTGATCATCTAGATGAAATCCAAGACATGCTTGAATCAGCCGACGACATCTGCAGTTCCGTGTTTGATGATGATGTTTATCAGCGCAAGCAATTTGACCTCTGCAAAGATTGCTTCCGACAGTACATCAAGAATCCTCTGTCGCGTGAAACCAACACACCCCTTGGGTTCAGCAAGAACTAGCTTTTCGATTGCGTGCTGAACAGGCTTAGCGAACCGTCAAACCTTCGTTCCGACTTTGAATCCACGCTCTGACTTCGGGCAGCTTTCCATAGGCGAATGCCATCAGCGCCAGCGGGTGGATGGTCGGCTTATCGATACCTTGCTCCATTTGTAATTTGCAAGTGGAGCACTCTGTGCTTCCAATTTGAGCAGTCGTCTCCTGCATCTTACTTATCAATCCCCAACCCACGCGCAAACTTGTTCGATACGTTTGGCGTCGAATGCCGTAGGTGCCAGCCATCCCGCTACACCCAGCGTCAGCATGCTGTATTGTCACGCCGGGAATCAAACTCAGCAGTCGCATGCCAGTGTGCGCGGGGTCGATGGCCCTCAAATGACATGGGGTGTGATAAATGATGGTGGTGGTTAGCGGCTTGAAATCAAGCTCCAATTCATTCTGGGAATGCATTTGCCATAAGTACTGCCCTGCGTCCCAAGTATTCGCAGCGACCAATTTTGCATCTTCATTGTCGAGCAACTGAACATACTCGTACTTCAAACACAACGCGGCGGTGGGTTCGGTAGTGACGATTTGGTACCCTTGCCTGACGGCTTCAGCAAGCTGCCGGATCTGCGGACCGATCATCCTACGAACCTTTTCGATATCGCCCATCACGATCTTGGTCATGTAGGTAACCGATTGCCAAGCCGGCACATAAACTTCTACGTTCTGATGCTGCAAGACTTCAACAAGAGCAATGCCGACCAGCGGATTATTCCAATTGGCATAATGATCGACCAGATAGAGAACTTTGCGACCAGCGCCCCGATTGGGTCGATTCAAACGGTTCTTAGCTGCCCAGCGCATAAAGGGTTGCTTGGCAATAGACGGGAGTCGTCTCCCTTGGGCAATTCCGGTCGTCTTTTCTAGGAACCAACGAGCATATCGGTTTTCTAAAGCCCAATTGGTAGCTTTGGGGAATCGGCTACCCAGGGCTGTCAATAAATCCAACCGAGACAACAATCGATCGCTCATTCGCAATCCATTGGTCGCGGTGTATTGGGCTTTGATTTCCAACATCAATTTTGGAATATCCACCGACGCGGGGCAATCGATTTTGCATTGATGGCAATGAAAACAGAGATCGGCAATCTCCTTCATCTCATCGCTTTCGGCAAGCGATATGGGGAGTTTGCCAGACATCAATCCTCTAACGAGATTCGCTTTCGCACGCGGGGATGCTTCTTCGGCGCGAGTCGAACGAAACATAGGACACATGCGTTCCGCCGGCGCACTCGAACGGCAACGCCCACAGCCATTGCACGAATTGGCGGTGTGTTCAAAGGACTCGTTTTCCGGCCAAACCAAGATGGGGAGAAAACTGGTTTTGGTAATCCCAGCAGAAATGGGAGGCGCGGCATCACCATCGAGCTTGGCAACGGTCATCAATGGGCTGATGTTTGCATCCCCATTCACCGCTTCGATCGTGGACACGCTGATGTTGCTCGAATCCGTGCCGGTCGATTGCCGACGATT
The DNA here is from genome assembly GCA_903920425.1 of uncultured Pirellula sp. Classification (GTDB taxonomy): domain Bacteria; phylum Planctomycetota; class Planctomycetia; order Pirellulales; family Pirellulaceae; genus JBKCUI01. The sequence continues at coordinate 2,848 of CAIXME010000283.1, forward strand.
GGGATTGATGACGGTCGTTGGAGGTCTCAGATTATCGGTTGCCCGCTGTGCTGCATCGGTTACGAGCTTGCCTGGATTGAGGATCCCCTTCGGGTCAAACAACTCCTTGATGCGTCTGCAAATTGGGTAGAGTTCCCCTAACTGCTGCCTCAAATAGGAACTGCGACTCAGACCGACTGCATGCTCGCCCGAAATTACGCCACGGTATTCGATAACCTTTTCGAACAAGCGATCCGCGATGCGCTGCATCTTGTCGACATCCTCGGGCTGGTGAGGGTCGAGAAATGGGCGTAGATGCAAGTGCCCATGCGCTGCGTGCGCGAAAAGCGTTGCGGTAACACGATCCGCTTTGAGGATGTTTTGCATTTCCACCAAGAACTCTGGCAATCGATCAGGCGGGATCGATATATCCTCAACAAAAGGAAGTGGCCTCGACGAGCCTTTCAGTCTGTACAAGCGTGGAATAACGCGGCGGCTTAGCTTCCAAATAAAATCCCGTTCGGCATCATCCACAATGATGCGGGTATGTTGTGTTGAGGGGGCGCGCCGCACGATGCGCTGAATGAGCGAACTGAGTTTGGTTCTCACCTCGGGAGCGTCGGCCCCCTGCTGTTCGATCAACAACAACGCTTCCGCACCACGGGGCAACATGGACTCGTAGCGAGGGTCCAACTCGCGAGCGATTTCAATCAAGCGTCGATCCATCAAGTCGCAAGCCGCAACATTATCCCTTCTCGCTTCAATCGCAGCGCGCGCAGCCAACTCCAATTTCTCAAAGAACATCAAAACCACACCGCGAGCGCCCGGCATCGGCTCGACCTTGATCGTTGCTTCGGTCAGGATCGAAAGCGTTCCTTCCGCTCCGGATTGCAGCCGAGCAAGATCAACATGATCATGGTCGCAGGCAGCTTCGACGCGATATCCGCATCCGCGAGCGACACCTCGCCACGGTGGAGACTTGGTAATGGTCCGATTGGTCCATAGCAATTGCCCGACTTCGGAAATCAAATGATTCAACTTAGGATTATTCGTATCCGGCGATCGCCAAGGGGCTCGCTCCAGATGCACCTGATCTCCGTCAGCCAAAACGCATTCAACGGAAACCAGCGCAGCACCTGCCGTTCCGTAGCGCAAAAAATGGCTACCCAAGGTATCAATCGCCAGCACGCTGCCGATGGTGGTTACCGCTCGAGTTGGAGGATCGGCGCCGAAGACCAAGCGGTCCTTTGCCAACACTCGATTCATGTCAGCCAAAGCCATTCCAGGCTGAACCCGCACCAACATTCGGTCTCGGTCTACGTGAATCATCCGTCGCATGAATCGAGAAAAGTCGAGCACGATTCCTGGGCCAAGAGACTGCCCTGCTAGACCAGTCCCTCCGCCACGGGGAAACAAGGGCAAAGAATTTTCAGCTGCGTATCTTACGCATTGCGATACATCATCTGCGTGACGGGGTCGCACAACAGCCAATGGACTGATCTCGTAGATGCTAGCGTCGCTTGCATACAATTGCGTTCGCAATGGATGACAATAGACTTCACCGTCCAAAACTCCTCGCAGGTCCGCTTCGATGCGAGACTGATCCGCGTCCATTCAATTATCCGTTCTGAGTTTGGTAATGGCTGCAATTGCATGTCCACCATTGCTCCGCCAGTCTTTCGTTCCAATGCCCCGATTCCGGTAGTGCGCTCAAAGCTTCTTGCAATTCGCGAGCTGATTGGAATCGGTCGTCGGCAGACTTGGAAAGACACTTGAGAATGACCTGATCCAAATCAGACGAAATAGGAGCACCAGAGCTTTGCTTGCGAGCTTGCGACGGAGCAATCGGCATCTCGTGAAGATGAGATAAAAGGATCTTGAGTGTCGCTGCGCCTTCAAACGGAGGCCGCCCGGTCAACATATAGAATGCGACTCCTCCGACAGCATAGATGTCGGACCGATGGTCTGCCTTGATCTCACCCATCGCTTGTTCTGGAGACATATACAACGGCGATCCAGTCAACGATCCCGCAATCGTCAACTCAGAGTCTTCTGCGCCTTTGAGCGAATCGGAAATTGGCTTTGCCAACCCAAAGTCCAAAAGCTTTACCACATCGAAAGCTCCGCCCATTTCGGTAACCATCAAGTTGGCCGGTTTAATATCGCGGTGCACCAATTGCATCGCATGGGCTTCGTTGAGCGCATTGCAAACTTGGGTGAGCAAATACACGACTCGAGCTGGGGACAACGGACCACGTCGCTTAACCAACTCCTGCATGCTCAAGCCGGTCAAATACTCCATCACATAAAAGAAGGTTCCATCGGACGTTCGTCCATAGTCAAAGATGGATACGCTATTCCAATGGTTCAAGCGGGCAGTCGCGCGCACCTCGCGTTCAAAGCGAGCGATGGCCCGGGGATCACCTGCCTTTTCCGGCCGAATGACCTTGATCGCGCAGGGGCGCTTCATCAATCGATGTTCGGCGAGATAGACATCGCCCATACCACCCGACCCAATTTTTTCCTTGAGCCGATATCGACCCAACTCGCGAGCCTCGTCCGCTTTCCCACGCAAATAGGAAATCATCCGAACGCTCGTCACCGCCGTGAATACCGTCGCGGCTAAAGACAAAACCATTTCCACTAAACACGACTGGTCATAGCGAAGCATGTCCAAAACGTTCTGATGAAAATAGGCAGCGAGACTCGTTGCAACGAACGGAAAGACGCATATCGTCAATACGACCGTGAGTATCCGGTTCCATGATCGAGGAACAAAAATCGCGTAGGCAAAAATGAGCAAGATCCAGCCCGACATCGGCATTTGAGGAATCAAATCGAAAGTCTGCGCCATGAAGATCATTTCGAGATAGTGCAAGACTGAAAAAAATAGCGTTGGAACGCCAAAGATCATCAGCTCACACCAAAACAAACAGGATGCAGAAGCCCTGGGCACTCGCGCCAACCAAACGCCCACTCCGATGAGCGCCGCGGTAGAAAGTATTTCCATCGCGACGAACGCGTTACCCAAATGCTGCGAATCGCTCAAAAACTCGCGCAGGACGGTCCAGGTTGCAAAAATGGCAAATCCAAATCCCAACGACAAGGCAGCCGCTTGCAAACGACTTTGAACGAGGGAATTCGATTGCTGAGTAGAACCGCTATCGCCCTCGAACAACTCCATATCGAACCGGCTGCCGCTCGAATCAGGAATCTCGGGTCGAGATTGGATCGCTAGAGGGCTCGCTGCATCGAGCGTGACATCCACCGGGCTTGCAACTATTGCGCTCAAACCGCTCCTCGCCTTGTTCAAGAAATTTGATTTGCATGAGCCCAATACGATTCATGCGTCTACAAAGGTGCCACCCGCGTCCGGGCCATAAGGATTGCGGCGTACCAAACCTCACCATTATACCAGAAAAACCGCCCGGCTGAAAAACCCGACTCTACAGTTGCTTGCTAAAAGTGGGGATGACGTACGGCCCTTCGGGAATGAAAGCGACCTCTTTATCTCCTGACTGTGCAACGCTTTCCGCTATCGAATCCTCAATCGACTCAATCATTTGGACCCCGGTAAGCTCGCGATCGCGACCCTTGATCCCCTCACTGTACAACGAAACATTCCCAACTGCCAAGGTTCGCAACAACATGTGCGTTTGCCAGCCATCGATATCGGCCAAGGGCATTGCACGGATCCGATCCAAAAACCCTTGTCGTCCCAATGTCACCAAATGCGATTGGCTCTGGCGATATTCATGCGACCCAAGCCCCTCTTCACATGCGCTTGCAATGATCATGCGACCACCTTCAGCGAGAATCTGAACCGGAGCGACCATCCCTTTCACCGTTTGATAATAGGTTTTATCCAATGGATAGCCGGCAGCGCTGGTAACCAAGGTATTGAATTGCCGCTCCATCGGCACTTCGGCAAATCGCTTGACGAAGGCCACGCTTTGCAAATGACTCTGTTCGCAATCACCGAAATTGACGAAGCTCATACGCCTCGCCTCATCGATAACGGTGTTAATAGCAAATGCCGGCCCTAGGATTTTGAGAATCTCCAACTGCCCCCGGTGCAACGGGTTGTTCATCAAATTACCGTTACAAGCCAGCGGATCGGCCATAAATCGGTAATTGTGGAATGTTCGAATCGTTGCTTCGCCCGCGACTCCTGGCGCAAAGACTTTGCGTCCGCCAGAGTAACCAGCCATAAAATGAGGCTCGACCAACCCGACCGCAATCCGCAGATCCGCATCCACCAAGTGACGATTGAGCACAACGGGAATACCGTCGGTAGGCGTTTTACCTAGATCGACCATCCAGGCGGTATCGCGTGCGTAGTGATTTTCGATGCGTATGTTATCGAATACCCAATCATCCCCAATAACCTCGCGCATTTCTCGCCCCAGATTGGGTCGATGAAGTCCCGTCGCAATCAAGATCGTGATTCGATCAAGTCCAACTCCGCAATCACGCAGCTGCTCGATCAATCCTTTCAAGATAGGACCGTTCGGTACCGGTCGAGTCACATCGCAAATCACGATGCAAACTCGATTCGCCCCGGATGCAATATGGGAAAGCGACGGTGAAGCCACTGGATTCTGCAACGCATCCGCGATGGCCGCGTTCGGATCGAGCAACACAGGCATTTCCGGTTTGCGGATGATGGTCGCCTCACATCCTTTGGGTAGCCGAACGTGCAACTCCCCTTTGCCGTAACGGATCCCGATTGCGTCGCTCATACTTGGGCTCTTATCTGTTAAATGATGATAGATTTGATGGTCGTGCGTCTTTGAATACGGTTGCGCTATAGGGCGCATACTCGTTTGTTTGTGCGCACTATAGTTGTACGCCTTCGCGCACCGGTTTGGAGTATGCCTGCACCCATTTATCGATGCCTTCGGTAAATTCAACCGGAGTGGTTTCCGGCAGCTTGACCAACAACTCAACCGTCATGTCACCGACAGTACCGTTAGCACCTTTCAGCCCCAAACCTTTGAGCCGAAGCTTTTTCCCGCTGCTGCTCATCGGCGGTATCGTCAACGTGATCACGCCAGACAGGGTCGGCACATCAATGCGTGCACCTTGTATCGCCTCGGGGATGGATATGGGCAGACGCAATTCGATGTTCAGCCCGGTCAATTTGAAATACGGATGAGGTTCAGCGGTAACTTTCAGCAGCAAGTCACCGGCCTTTCCTCCTGCAGAGGGTTGTCCTTGCCCTCGCAATCGAATCTTTTTACCGGGCTCCATTCCAGCAGGGATTTTGACGCTGATCGATTCCAGCTTGCCGCCACGATCCAACTGAATTTGCGTGTCGCCACCTAAAGCTATCGTCCGGAGTGGTACCGCAATTTCAGCTGATATATCGGCTCCTTTCGCAGGCGCTGCGCGGCGAGAGCGACTGCCCCCTCCTCCACCAAACTGTCGAAAAAAGTCACCCATATCCACACCAGGGCCGGCACCATGCCCAAAGATGTCGCCGAAATCGAAAGCGCCTCCGCCCGCGGCGTCTCCAGGACCAGCGCCGCCGCCAAAGGGCCCCCGACCGCCGAACTGCTCATATTGCGAACCATATTGGTCGAACATTTTGCGTTTTTCAGGATCGTTGAGACAATCGTAGGCCTGCTGAATCTCCTGAAAACGCTTCTTTGCATTTTTGTCTTCTTGATTCAAGTCCGGATGGTACTTGCGGGCGAGTTTGCGATACGCCTTGGAGATCTCATCGGCTGATGCCGTTCGCTCAACCCCTAAAACCTTGTAATAATCGATAGCCATCTTGGATTCCATGAGTGGTGTTCTCTCGCTACTGAGGCCGAGAGCCGATAACTCATTTTAACTGTATTCCCGAGGATTCCCCAGGGCAAACCTTGATAGGCCGGAGCCAACATGAAACCATGGATATTTGCCGCAAGTCGTTGGTATATCGCAATTTCCGCTGGCTTCTTAGCGACCGGTATCGCCCCCGCACCTCTGGATTGCCTCCGATTTAGCGTTTCCACCGCCTCCGCCCAAAACGCCATCGAGATGGAAATCATCGACGATGAGAGCGGCGAACCGATCTCCGCACGCATCACCTTTACCAAGTCCGCCAAGAAGCTTGTGCGTCCCAAGAAGCTTCTCTTTGCAGGGGAACAATGGCTCTTTGAGACGAAAGCTGCTCTATCGCCACCAGTCGGCGAATACGAATTTTTGGTTCAGCGTGGGCCTGAATTCAAAGAAATTAGGGGCGGGTTCACTATCGAACCCAAAGCGAAAGACACGGTCCTAGTAGAAGTCCCTCGCGCTGTCGACATGCATGCCGAAAACTGGTTTAGCGGCGACCATCTTAGCTCAATGCCAATGGACCAATTGCGACGCTGGCAAATGGCAGATGCAGTGGACATGATCGTCTCTACCAGCATTCCAACCGACGCAAAAGCCACCCAGTCCACAACCAATCCCGCCACCAAAAACACACGTTCCAAACGAGACAAACAACAACCAGATAACGAACCGCCAGCAAACACCGCTCTGACCCTCGGCTTGCAACTTTCCACTTCCAGCCAACGACTATCAAGCCCCCATGCGAACGTCCTGATACATGGCATCCCCCAACCTGCCGGACCAACCGCTAACGAACCGAAAGATACACCTGAGACCAAGATTAGCCCTAAGCAGAGTACAACAATCGCTGAGATGTTGATGCAAATCGAAGAGTCCAAACGATCTGCGGATACTCTCTCAGAACTCGTGCAACCATGGACTCGGGATGTTCCCCTTTTGTTAGCCACCAACGGAATCGGCGCAGTCCAAATCCTCTCGTCGTACAACCGACTACTGGCCGATGACCGCTTGATCGTATCACCCTCCGATGGCAGCCAACGAATGCACGGCACTATCCAACTCATGCGTGGAAAAGAGAAAATCCCCAGTGAACTCTTTGCCCCGATACCCGAAAGCGAAGAGTTACGGCTCAAGGGAGGACAAGGTGTCGGAAAGCTCAGCGAATACATCTATTGGAAGATGCTCGACGCGGGACTGCGCATCGCACCGACGGCAGGAAGCGACTTTGGAAACTCCGGTGCACATGTGGGTTATAACCGTGTCTACATACAATCCAGTACGCCCCCAAACAATACGATTTGGTGGCAGACGGTCCGGCAAGGGTGCACCATGGTTACCAATGGCCCATTGTTACGAGTCAACATCAACGGTATGCCACCTGGGTCCGTTCAAGCAAGCTACCGCAGCCAACCGATTTCGCTCGATATCTCAGCCGCCCTGGCTGTTCGCGAAGCCGTTGATTACCTCGATGTCGTTTTCAACGGGACGACTATTTATAGTGCCAAGCTCGAAGATCACTTCCAGAAAGGTGAGTTCCCTCCAATTGAAATCACCGAACCGGGATGGCTTGTCGTTCGCGTTGTAACAGCCCACGACAAAGGCTACCGCCTGGCGACCACAGCCCCGTTTTACTTTGAATTCGATGACAAGAGACGGATCAATCGTGACGCCGTACTCTTTTTTCAACAGTGGCTTGAAGCGGCTATTTCGGAAATATCCGACCAGCAACAACTCGATGAATACGGCGATGCCATCGACCAGGCAAGAACGTTTTGGCAATCCAAGCTAGAGCAAAGCCGATGAAGGAGTGCCACCCATTGATGGAGATGGTCTTTTATCGAGAAGAGTAAAGCAACCTACCTTCTCATGACGCCAGTCAAGCAAGCTTAATCGAGTAGATCATGCCGTGTTCTGTGCTTCGGAACCCTAACCTTTGCAACATCGAAACGGTGCTTTGCTGATCTGCACATGCATACGCGCGAACCGTATGCTTTCGATCTTGCTGCAACTGCCTTAGCGATTCGGCCATCAAATAAATAAACCGCTCGCGAACTTCTTCTGATTCTGGAACCGTTGGCATCCACAAACGGACAACGCTGCCATCCACTCCAGATATCGTCGGGTCGGGGTACCAAAACATCAACTCGTTCTCAACCCTAGGGGGTGATCGCAAAACCAGATTAAAGCGAATCTGCTCGCAATGCCCAAACACCGAACTTAGCCACCACTGGTTAGAATCCTCGTCCAGCAGTCGCCCCACGGTGCATGTCCGGCGAATGCTTATCTGCGTACGGTCCATTGGAGGCCGAAAGGACGACAAGTCGAGATCCCAGCTTTCTGTGGGACGAGTCGGTATGAATCCACTCTGATTAAGCCAGCGCTGGGTCCTTGCATCTCGTGCAACCACACCCATGAGGTGATCCCCGTCTCCCACTCCCAAATAAAAAGCGTTGTGATCCATGCAACCAAGCGATGTACAAGTCTTGGCACCACGGGATCGAAGCGAGTCCAATGCTCTGGTCAGCAGTGCGAGACCGATTGCATCCTCATCGGGCGAGGGGGCGACGCAAATTTTATGGATTAGGGATTCTGTTTCACTGGCACGTGTTCCCTGCGAATTTCCGGCAAAACCGAAATGGATGAAGCCGACAGGCAACTCGTCGGGTGTCACAGCCACCAAGAGTTCATCGCGATCAAAGAAGGGCTTGCTGAGAATACACTGATCCCAAACGCTGACCGAGCAAGCACTGCGGGACTGAACAGCCGCATGATGGGCGGTCCAAAGCTTCGATAATTGAGGAGTATCCGTGTTGAGAAACGACCTAATCCTCTGCACGGCAATCACCCAAGGACCGCGGGGACCCGAAAACACTCCGAATCAGCGGCGGGCGCATTCTGTAGCGCCTCCGAGCGACTCAAGGAGGGCACTGGCACGTCGGGGGCCAGAACATTCACCGAATCAAATGCATGAACCATGGGTTCAACGTTATCGGTGTTTACTTCGCCAAGCTGGTCTACCAAACTGACAATCTGACCGAGTTGGCTAGTCAATTCGCTCACTTCACTGGAAGTCAACGACAACCTAGCCAATTTCGCGACACGCATTACATCGTCTTGAGATAGAGCCACAGAAAGGCCTCAAAATTACATCAGTACCGAATACTTCGGCCGGATCTCTCCGGGCGTTTCCAGCAAAGGGTGCGGGAAACACTGCCAAGAAATGTTACTTAGGTGGTAGAGCGAACGGCTTAGCGCGAACGGCTTTGCGGATGCGACCACTTCGAATGCACTGAACACAAACGCGAATCGTCCGTACTTCTCCATTGGGAAGCGAAACTTTGACGCTTTGCAGATTCGGCGTGAAGCGACGCTTGGTGATCCCGGTGACCTTGGTACCAACTCCACCCAGGTATTTTGCCTTGCCTCGAATCTCAACTTGATTTCCGACTGACGCTACTTTTTCGCAAACTTCGCAAGCCTTGGACATGATCTAACCTTAAAATCACCGACGATTCGAACCATTATGAGTTGACTTTTGTCCCTCGAGGGGCCCCGAAGTATAGCCGTCGAACCGATTGTAGCAACATCAAAACTGTTCTTGGTTTCCCCAATTGCTGAAAAATCGCTGGGAAATTACACTCAGCTGCCATATTTTTACTTCCAACACTTCCCAATCAACTCCGCGGATCTCCTGCAAAATGACTGTTCAGAAGTTCACGCGAGAATTAGCCAGTGTTATCGAAGCTGCAGGCGCGCTCGCAGTGGCAGTGAAAGCAGATGCGGTTTTGGTCCTGCTGGATAGCGCGACCGACTGGGAACGCCTCCGTGAATTAGTACCGTCAGAGATCAAACGGATTTTGGTAGCGGCGGACCGAGTAGAAGATCTGGAGGATGCAGAAAAGTTCGGTTTGATACCCTTGGTTCTCAACAAAGAGGATTCGCCGCTCCTAGAACGTTTGCAGCACGCTCTACTCGAAGCCGTCGCCGACGAACTACTTGCCAACCATTGCGACGTCATCGCAGTGTATTGCGGATTCGAAGTCAATCGCATCGACTCGATTTCGATCATTCGATTGGATGAACGGATGCGTCGCTTTACCAGTCGCGATCTTCAGCGACTGGAGAGCTCAGTACCACTGAACAATCTAAAGATCGTGATCGATCTCGCAGTTCAGATTGGTCGCGAAGGACGTGAAGGCAAAAAAGTTGGAACGATGTTTGTCGTCGGTGATACTCGAAAAGTTCTCCAGCATTGCAAAGACAGCGGCTTTGACCCACTCAAAGGATACAGCCGCAAGGGTCGCAATTTACACGACGCACGCGTTCGAGAAGACATCAAAGAGATAGCGCAAATGGACGGTGCCTTTGTGGTATCTCCTGACGCTGTTGTCGAACGCTCGCGGCAAATCATCGAAATGCTGCACGAGAATCTTCAGCTATCCAAGGGACTCGGCTCGCGCCACTGGGCCGCAGCCGCGATCACCCAGCGCACGAAAGCGATCGCAATCGTTGTCAGCCAGTCCAGCAGTACCGTACGGGTGTTTCAAAACGGAGCTCTGGTGCTACGTATCGAGCCGATGGAACAAGCAGTGAAATGGCAAGAATTCAACTACGAACCACCACCTAACGAAGCTGCTGATTAACCCATGGCGAAACCATTTGTAGCCGTGGTAACAGGTGCATCAAGCGGAATAGGACAGGCCGTAGCTATTGAGTTCGCCAAGCGGCACGCCCATGTCATCCTTCACTGCCGAAGCAATTTGCAGGGGCTGAATAGCACGATCCAACAGATCCATAGCTTAAAAGCCTCATCGCTTCCCACCGCCCACCCTACATCCTTGAGAGCTATCGTCTCGGATATCCAAGATAGCCACTCCAATAGACTGTTCGTGCATGCCGCGTTTGAACAGTTTGGTTATGTAGATGCATGGATTAACACGGCAGGCGCAGATGTGCTAACAGGCGACGCTCGCAAACTCTCGTTTTCACAGAAACTCGCGAGCCTTTGGGCCACCGACGTTCACGGGACTTTCGTCTTAAGTCGCTTGGTTGCCTCAAAAATGACGGAGCAAACGTCCGATTTAGAACGCCTCCCCTCCATCGTCCATATCGGATGGGACCAAGCGGAACACGGCATGGAAGGAGACAGTGGGCAGTATTTTTCGGCTATCAAATCGGCCGTCGCGGCCTTTTCAAAAAGCCTTGCCAAAAGCGTTTCCCCCAGAGTTCGCGTAAACTGTATTGCCCCAGGATGGGTCCAGACCCAATGGGGCAACTCTTCGTCCAGCGCTTGGCAACAGCGAGCCATTGGTGAGTCTTCGCTCCAACGATGGGGTCAAGCCGTAGATGTCGCTCGCGTCATAGCCTCGATCAGCTTTCAGGACGGCGCATTCATCAACGGCCAAACAATCGCTGTCAATGGTGGTTGGCAAAGCATGTCTTTGACCGCAAAATGCGAATCCAATCTCAACGAGTAAACTCTCCAATACGGAACGCGAATGGCAAAGCGAGCGGCGAAGAACCACCCCATGTTGCTGGGCTTTGATGAACTATTTCCAGCAGAACCAACCTCGCCCGTTGCTGCAGAATCACCAAGCGACGAACAGCCATCCACCGCTAATACGGAAGTAGCTTCTGATGGCACGCCGCTTCCAACGGCCTCCAAGAAGTTGCCATTCCCTACCGAAGGCGACTTGGTCATCCTCGTCGATTCCCATTCGCTGATCTACCAAGTGTTTCATGCGTTGCCAGCCATGACCAGCCCTCAAGGTGTCGAGGTAGGGGCAGCGCACGGTTTCCTGCGGGACATTGCAAATCTCCTCGAACAATGGAAACCAGACTTCCTGGTTTGCACGTTCGACTCCTCGGGCAGCACCTTTCGCAATGAACTCTACGAACAATACAAAGCGAACCGCTCGCCCATGCCCGATGCGTTGCGGGATCAAATCCCGATGATCCATCGATGCTTGGATACCCTCGCCATACCCAAGGTTTCGGCGCCGGGCTTCGAAGCAGACGACATCATGGCAACGCTTGCCTATCAAGCAGAACAACGGGGCGCTCGAGTCCTCCTCGTTACGAGCGATAAAGACTGTCGGCAACTTATCTCCGATCATGTACAAATGCTCAACGTCCGCAAGAACGAACTGTTCGATGCTTCTGAGCTGCAGAAAGTTTGGGGCATCCGCCCTGATCAAGTCGTCGATTTCCAAGCCATGATCGGTGACTCCGTCGACAATGTACCTGGCGTTCCACAGATCGGCCCCAAAGCAGCTCAGCAGCTCTTAGAACAGTTTCAATCGCTCGACGAAATCTTTGAGAATGTTGAACAAGTAGCAGGCGCAAAACGAAAAGAGACCCTCAAGTCGAATCGCGATCTTGCATTTCTGAGCAGGGATCTCGTTCGATTAAAACGCGATTGCCCCATCGAAATCCCTTGGTCTCAAATGAGACCAGGCACCTTTGATCGCAATCAAGCGATGGAACTGTTTCGAGAACTTGGTTTCAGGAAGCTCTCAGAATCGTTTGTGGCCCTACTAAGCCAAATCGATCCTGGACCTCCGTTTTCGTTACCCAGCACAGGCTACCGAACCGTAGAGAACCTCACCGATCTTGCCGAACTGCTAGCGAAACTAAACCTAGCCGAAATCATTTCCGTCGACACAGAAACGACGTCGACTCGCCCTCGTGATGCGGATCTCGTTGGTATCAGTTTATCTTGGGCCGAAGGGGATGCTGCATACATTCCGATTCTTGCGCCGCCAGGCTCCGCAACCATTCCGATCGAAACGGTTCGTGAATTCCTCTCGCCACTTTTCGCCGATCCCTCAAAACGCTTTATCGGCCAAAACATCAAATACGACTCGATCGTGCTGCGAAGCCACGGCATGCCGATTGTCAACATCGCATTTGACACCATGGTCGCCGACTACCTCCTAGAAGCAGGCGGTAGAAACCATGACTTAGATGACATCGCTAAACGTTGGCTTGGACATACCAACATCACCATCGAGTCATTGATTGGTAGCAATAAAGACCAGATCACCATGGACAAAGTGCCCGTCGAACAGGTGTCAAAATACGCCTGCGAAGACGTCGACGTCCCGTACCGTTTGGTTGCCCCAATGACGGAGCGTTTGAAAGACGAAAATCTTGTAAATGTCCTAGAATCACTGGAAATCCCTCTAATCGGGGTACTAAGTGATATGGAATTCGAAGGTGTACGAATCGACACGGCAAGACTCGATGAACTGGGTAGCATTTTCCAAAAACAAGCCGATGCACTGAGAACAACGATCATGGTTCTCGCCGAAGAAGAGTTCAACCCAGATAGCCCAAAGCAATTAGCGCATATCCTGTTCGACAAGTTCCAACTGCGAGTTGTCAAGAAGACAAAAACAGGCCCAAGCACCGATGCGGAAGTCCTCGAAGAACTCGCCGCCGAACATCCACTACCTGCCAAAATCGTTGAGTATCGCCAACTCACCAAACTGATCAACACCTACGTGGTTTCACTCCCACGATTGATTAGCACCAAAACAGGCAGACTGCATACCTCCTTTCGCCAAGACATCGCGGCTACGGGCCGCTTAAGTAGCGTTGAACCCAATTTGCAAAACATCCCGGTTCGGACCGCTGAGGGGAGATCGAT